>NZ_JBYTBS010000003.1:0-272199 GCF_058789495.1 Paenibacillus sp. FW126-R14
CCATTCTCACAATGGAATATTAACAAAAAAAAAAATATTTTACACCGAATATAATATCGTTTATATTGTGAAAGTATAGCAAATGTCAAAGTACATATTTACAAAGATTCAACTTTTCGCACTGTTGGTGATCCGTCTTGAAAGCGTTTACCAAACTACGGCAGAAATTTTGCTTCTTGTAAATTGTATCTAGGGGGGATGCATTGCCGCTACTCAAGATCCGTAATTGATTAAAGGCTGGGTTCAAAGCAAGAAATGTTATTGTTTGACAAATTTATTAAAAGGAGAATGGGATTAATGAACAAAAAAATTGCAATTTTGTTATCTGTGTGTTTTGCATTTTTCTGTGCGGCAGGAAATTTCTTCACCACGCCTGTACAGGCTGCTGCTACATCGCATGTTGTTATCAGTGAAGTTTATGGCGGTGGCGGCAATAGCGGTGCGTCATACAAAAATGATTTTATTGAAATCTACAATCCTACGGATTCCAGTGTAAATTTGTCTGGTTGGTCGGTTCAGTACGCTTCCGGAACTGGCTCGTTTAGCAATATCACCAATTTATCGGGCAGCATTGGCGCTCATCAATACTTTTTAATCGCTGAAGCAAGTGGTGGCAGTGGCACGGTTAACCTGCCCACTCCTGATATTACAGGCACGATTAACTTAAGCGCGACCTCCGGAAAAGTTGCATTGGCGAAAGTTACGACCGCTGTATCCGGATCAACGGATTCAAATGTTGTGGATTTTATTGGCTACGGTTCTGTAAATGATTCAGAAACTTCCCCAATCGGCACACTTTCCAATACGACAAGCGCAGCACGCAAAGATCTTAACGGCGGAACAACTCAAGGCCAGGGCAGCGGTTGGGACACCAACAATAATGCAATCGACCTCTACATTACAAGCAGCATAAATCCTCAAAATTCCTCAAACAGCGCGGAGCCGCCATTATCGCCGCCACCTAGCGATGATGATAATATGGCATTAGGCAATCCAAGCGGTGCAACCAGTGTTATATCCAATTCCAATAATTATTTGATGATTAAACCGCAATATGCTTTTTCTTACAACAACAGCAAACACGAACCTAACTGGACCAGTTGGCATGTGGGAGCGTCTGATCTTGGCAGTGCTCCAAGACAAGATGATTTCCGCGCAGACACAACATTGCCGACAGGATGGTATCAGGTTACCGCGAATGAATTTTCGGGTTCTGGATTTGACAGAGGACATATGACGCCTTCCGCCGACCGCACATCTTCTATTGCCAACAATTCAGCTACATTCCTAATGGATAATATGATTCCACAAGCGCCAAATAACAACGAAATTACTTGGGCTAACTTGGAAAATTATTCACGCTCCCTTGTTACGGCCGGCAACGAGTTATACATTATTTCCGGAGGTTACGGAAGCGGCGGTACGGGATCCAATGGATACAAAACTACAGTAGGAAACGGTGTTGTCGTACCATCAAAGGTGTGGAAGATCGTCGTAGTATTGCCTAACGGAAATAACGATATTAGCCGAATAACAACTTCAACCCGAGTAATCTCTGTTATCATGCCAAACGATCAAACGGTTAATAGTCAGCCATGGGGCTACTACCGCGTAAGTGTAAAAGATATTGAAGCTCTGACTGGCTATGATTTCCTTTCTAACGTACCAACTAGCATCCAAAGTGTCATTGAAGCCAAAGTGGATAATGGACCTACCAGTTAATATGAAAAATGCCCTACTACATAATTAAACTTTTAGATTAGTAGACTGCCTAAAGGATCGGTGGCATATATGCCATCGGTCCTTTTCCATTTTTACATACATATTTTTTTGCCATTTGATGCAATCTATGGTAGAGGTGAGTGCATTGAATGAGGGGATAAACAATTGGGAAAAAGAACTCGCGGATCAAATGGGAGCCAACGCTGATTTTTCAATCGCCAATGTATCATATAGGGGACAGCCAACGACTCTTTACTACCTAAAGTCACTAGTAGATCTAACAGAAACTCTTGCTATTATGGAACCGTTGATGGAAAAATCAACAAATGTCGAAGCATCGTTAACTGAACTAGGCTTTACTCTGCTATCCGGACAAATCCTTGTAAGCCAAGCGAATTCCGATATTCCGAGCGTTATAACGCCGAAAGAACTGCAGCTTCACCGTCAGGTCACATCAGCCCAAAATGAACACCCGCTTCAAACAGCCTTTGACTCCTTTACAGAAGATCTCAATATCAATATTGGATTACTTCGAAGAAAAATAAAAAAAATAAACTTGTCTGTAGAATCTTATACATCTGGCTCCAGTTTTCGAAGAGATCTCTCCTTCATTTATCTAAATGGTGAGGGAAATCCGAATGTGATTACCTATATAAAAGAAAAACTTCGAAAAAATGGCTCTAACGATATACATAACGTAGAAGATTTATTGAAAATGTTAGAACAGCCGAAGTATTCACTTGTGCCCATGCATCTATCTACGGAGCTGCCTGAAGAAGCTGCAAAAAACCTGCTTGAAGGCAAAGTGATCATCTTTTTGGACGAATTCCCCTTTGCTTTGGTTTTTCCTGCCATTATTAAAGATCTATGGTCGATCAGATCAGATTTGAATTATCCTCCGTTATTTAGAGGTTTTTATCATTTTATAAGAATTGCTGGAATCCTTTTCGCTGTTGTCACACCTAGTTTGTACATTATCATGAGCACTGTCAACCCGGAACTTCTCCGCATACAATTAGCGCTTTCTGTGGCCAAAAGCAGAGAAGGTATCCCCTACCCTTCTATTGTCGAAGTTTGTCTAATGCTCCTTCTCATGGAAATGGTCATTGAAGCAACGATACGTCTGCCTAAAGGCATTGGCCCTACAATTACAATGGTTGGGGGCATCATCCTTGGACAAGCCATCGTTGAAGCTCATCTGGTGAGCAACTTGCTGATCATCGTTTTGGCCGCTTCTACGATCGCTAATTTTACAATAACGGGGTATTTAAATACGATTGGAATCCGCATGTTCAAATATATCTCCTTATTTCTGAGTACAGCTTTTGGTATATACGGACTCGAAGCGGCTATCATTTGGATCTGCATCTACTTTGCAGGACTCCAATCATCATCGATCCCGTACATGAGTCTTAGTTTGAAAGGAAAAGGCATCAATGAGTAGACGTGTGGTTCTCCTATTATTTCTGCAAGTTCATCTCATGGCCGCGATGTCTTATTACGCGATTAAAATTATAGAGTCAACCCAAAAAGGGCATTGGGAACCTATCGCAGCCGGCTGTCTGTTGGAAGCAATTCTAGTGTGGGTGTACCTGAAAGGGTTATCCTTCTCCAGAGGAAAAGATTTGGTCGACATCCTGCAAGGAATGCTGAGGAGATGGGGGACACGGTTGCTCCTCTTCCCTTTCCTTCTATTTCTTATTTTTCATGGGATCTTGCTCGTTCGCCACCAAATTTTCGAAATCAACATTATCGTGCTCGAACAAACCCCTTTATGGGCGACATCGCTGATCTATACGATTCTGCCTTGCTATGCCGCATACAAAGGCATTTCAGTGATCATTCGCATGAGTGCGGCGATATGTATCCTCTATATTCCATTCGTTCTTTTCTCTCTAGTGATTAGTTATAAGAACTTTGATGTTTTTAATGCATTTCCAATCTGGGATTCCAAGTTTACCTTTTTTATGCATCCGTCTTTTTATACGAGTATGTTTGCGTTCACCGGCTTTTTATTTTTGGGCATGCTCTCCTTGGATAAGCCGCTTACAATGAAAGAATTATGGCCTGTACTAGGCATACTCCTGCTTTTTTTCTTAGCTGTTGTCTACGTCCCTCTGTTCATATTCGGACACGAAACTGCTTTGCTGCTTGAACATCCCGCTCTCATTGCATCGGACTCCATTGACATTGAATGGGTCGTGTTTGATTGGCTGCCAACCTTTTTCATCGTCTCTGCCTCTGCGCTAGGCATCCCAGATGCTGCCGTCACTTTCTGGATGTTGATGTTCTTGATTCGGAGACTGTTCTATCCGTTTCAAGAAAAATGGCTTGTGATTATTTTGGGAGCCACTGTCTATGCTTTAAGTTTAATGATTCCTAATCTGCACACGCTGAATCGATACGATTCGGTAAACACACTGTTTTCCTTGTACAGCATAATTATTATTCCTTTGGCAACGTTTCTGGCAGGTTTATGGCAAAGGAGGCGTATCAGCTGATGTCTCGTCCAATGATTCGCCTTCTCATCCTGATTGTATCTCTTGCTGTCCTTAGTGGTTGTTGGGATGTTAGGGATATTAACAAACGTTTCTTGCCTGTTGTGATGGGGATTGATAAGAAGGAAAACGGTTCTTACAAGATCATCTTCCAAGTGCCTACAACCAAAGGGGAAACTCATATTTTGGAAGGGGAAGCTCGTACGATTAGCAAGGCTGTTGACTTGGTTCGGACGAACGCGGAGAAAAGTGTTGATTTGATGCATCTTAGGTTATTTCTAATCAGCCAGCACACAGCAGAAGGAGGCATTAAGGAAATTATCGATTATGCGGTTGGAAGTAATGAAATATCGGTTAAAAGTATGGTAGCGATTGTTAGCGGGGACTTTGAGAAAACGCTTTATCATGAAATTAAACCGACTCCGGAGGTATCGTCCTACGACTATTTTAGTGAAGAAGCCGGCTGGACGCCCAATGTGTCGATTAATCGTTTATGGGAAGCGTACCGCAGCGCTCATTCGTATACCGAGGACTTTGTTATACCGCTTCTTGAAGCAGGGACGGATACGCTGTTCACATTTCGAGGATCGGCCATTATGAGCCGGGATCGGATGGTCGGCACTCTTTCGCGGGACGAAACGCTTTTAAACAACATTTTTCGCGAAAAGTATACGGGAGGAACGATTGAAATATCCAAATACGCAAGTGTTGAAATTAAAAAAGCAACCCTTCGCTCTCGGACGCAGTGGCCTGCTTCAGGCCCCAAATTAACGAGCAACCTCCATCTGGATGTCTTGATCGTCGAGAATAAAGAAGAGCAGACCAACGACGAGGTTGCCAAAGATATTGAGAAATTGCTGGAAGACCGTTCGATAACCCTTTTCAAAAAAATTCGATTGTTAAAGGCAGACATTCTCGGAAACGGTCAGCATTTCAGACCATGGATGTCCGAACAACAGCTAAAAGATTGGAAAAACACGTGGTTTCCGCAGAGCGAACAGCAAGTTAACATCACAGTGAATGTGCGTGACAACATCGACTTCAAAGAAAAGATCAAATAGCTATCGAGCCCGGATGCAAATATCCCGGAGCAATTCGAGACACAGATGCCCAGGCAAATGAATACACTACATCACGAAGAGTAAATGAAAGGGAGTGGGCATCGGATTTGGACGAAAGATCGCGTCCAATTCGCAGCTTTGCGTTTACACTGCCCAAAGGATGAGCTTTATGCCAAACGTGTTTAACATTTTTAACATCAGGATCAACGAAGTTGCAACTGGCGGAGTCGTCAATTTCGGAGACAACCTGCTGCGCGGAAATGCGGCGAATTCCAAAGCAGTCGGCGGCAACACGGTCATCGGGGACTGCACATCTTCCGTGAATACGGACCGAAACAGCGTTCTGGATCCGGATATCATCGATCAAGGAAACAGCAACCTCATATAGGAGAGCGTTAGCGATGAACTTTTATATTAACCAGATTAAAATCAACTCCATCGCCAACCTGGGTTCTCTCAATATCGGCTGCAACATTTTGTCGGAAAACAAGGCGACGGAGATTGCGGAAGGCGTTCATGAGAAAACGACCCCCGTGGTTCCAGAAGAAGAGCTCGTGCCGCCCCCGCACCCTGTAGTCCAATGAGTCGGGGGAGATAAGTTAATCCTTGCAACCTGAAAGGAGGCGGGCATCATGTATGATGCAAATGCATATATGCACTCCTGGATATGCCGTTTCGAGCAAAGGATCGCCATGCTGGAGTCTAAGCAACACGAGCTTGAGGCGGAAAATCAACGCTTGAAAGATCAGCTCGATAAACAGCTCAAAGAGAAGCAGAACGATAAGACGGCCGACCAGAAGCAAACACCGCCTCCGAATATCACCTACAAAATTCAGGAACTGCATGTCAACGAACTGAAAGGTACGCTGAACATCGGTCTGACCTCCACGGCCTCTCCCGAACAATTGCACAGCATGATCGAGAAGCTGAAAACCGATCAGGGACATACGGCTGAAAATATATTTTTTTCACAGGATACGGAATCCCCTGACAAGCAAGTGTGAACGTCATAACGGCCGCTGTGTCCGAAGCGTGGTGAGACATCAGACTCCTTTTATCGGGGTAAGAGAACGGGTTTTATTTATTTATTTATTTATGCCGGCAGCCTTCTTAAATGCGAAAATCTCGTCAACGGCTTGATGAAACCCGCCCGATCCTCGAAGAGATTCCCTGATATTGGAAGCGGCTATCTGATAAGATGAATGACTCAATACGTGATTTACGGCATCACGCAGTTGATTGGCGGTCAATCTCTGCATATGGAGTGTCAGGCCAGCTCCCAGATTGGCAACTTGCCCGGCAATGACCGGCTGATCCGCGCTTTGCGGAATGACAAGCAGCGGAACCCCGTAATAGAGACCTTCATGAACACTGTTCATGCCTCCATGTGTAATAAACAATTTTGCGTTTTGCAGAATATCCGTTTGTGGAACATAATTTTTCACGATAAAGTTTTGAGGAATTTCGCCTAAATCAGCAATTTGGGTTCTATTCCCCACCGACATGACAATCGTATGATCCGTGTCCCCCAATGCCTCCAAACAAAGCTTATAGAAATCAATGGCTTGGTTAAAGACTGTACCTAGCGAAATGTAAATTGGTTTTTTCCCATTCATTGCCGCCGTATAGTCAAAGTTATCTTGCGTTAATCGCGGTGCGATCGATGGCCCTACAAATTTATACGTTTGGTCGAAGGCTTCCCCATAAGGTTGAAACTCCCTCGTTGTATAAACGATTGTAAGCGGTGCAGGATTGCAAAACACTTCATATGGAGAAAGGATCTCCATCTCATATTTTTCCTTCACCCTTTCTGTTAGGCTATGAAATTTATCGAGTATAGGCTTACCTATTTCATTAGGGATTGTTTCAAAAAATTGCTCCAGAATGGCATCTAGCGATTCTTCGGTCTGCGCAAAAGAAGTACAAGAGTTGATTGCAGGAAGCTTAAGCAATTGAGCAATCAAGCGTCCACAACCAAACATAGCGTCATGGATGACGTAATCAAAATGCTCATCTTTGATCTGTTCAAGAACGCTAGGTATGACGATATCTGCCGTTAGCAAAAGACCGTTGATTCGTTGGAGCAAATAATCTCTTCCACCTGAGATGAAGGCTTTAATAAACTTTTGATCGTCAAATGTTCGGACGGAAGCCCCCGTCTTCTCCATACGTTCCCTATAAGCCTCTATAGAAAAGTACACGACCTCTTCTCCTCGCGAAACAAGCTCTTGCACCACGCCAAGCGTTGGATTGATATGCCCCTCTGATCCGCCGTTAATGAATAAAACACGTGCCATTTCTGCCGCTCCCTTCGTTACTCGTGGTACTCGTTCACCGCTTATTTGTCCCTCAATGATATTGTCTGGATGACATTTCCGCTGGAAGCGGCTGCGAGAATCCCGTCGTCGGACGTGAATACGCGCGAGACCGGATCCGCCACTTTTAGCAGCAGCCGGCCTGAACCGTCCAGCACGACGACGCCGTAGTCTTCGTTTTCGCCAAGGCGGCAGACGAGTTGTTTGTTTAACACCTGCACTTCAGCGACTGGCGTGGTCCATACGCGCGGGTCTTCTCTTTTTGGATCTGCCTGGTACAGATCGAAATGGTTCGTTTCGCTTTTGGATGTATAATATACATTGCCGTCGATACTGTCAAACCATGACACCGCATGGTCGGAAAGTTTCATTTCACCAGTCCCGTCTAGTAGGGAGGAATATAGTGCGTTGTCCACGTCTTTTACATAGTATAGCTTGTTATCAGCAACCCGGAACCCGCTAACGCTCGAGTTGACGATTGTATCGGTTTTATTTGTTTTCAAGCTGATTTTGTAAATTTTGTTGGCGTCAGAGCTGCTGCGTGAAGCGAGCACAAACACATCGTCTCCCATAACGGCGAGGGAATTAGACGCGTCATTTCGCGCTCCTGACGAGGTACTGCTGAACGTAACAGCGTACATCAAATCAGGGTCGCCTATACGCTTTCCGTTCGTACTATCCTGACCTGAGGACGACACATACAGGTTGCCGCCTTCGAACGCCGAAGCGCCTAGAGAGATGATTAATGTTCCGTACGGCGTATCGCGGAAATCGAGATACCCTTGATGCAACAGCTCCGCTTTCCCGTCGTCACCGATTTGCACGAACTCGTCGTGACCCATAATGCCTCCCCCGAGATGATAGGTAAACCACAGCTTGCTTCCACGGATTTGAAACGATAACTGCTTTTGCAACCCCTCTGAGGTTTTGATGTTATACGCATAAATCTCTTCCTTGTCAGACGGCTTCTGCACAGGAGCCCGATAGACGTGGTTCGTCGTTTCCGTCGTTTGGACAAAATAATAGTACTCCTTGAATAGGGCAACATCATTCTCTGTGACATATGCAGGTAAGCCGACCGATTGCATCTGTGGGTTATGGGACTGAATGGACAGGCCATCCGCCGGATCCCATTTGTAATCCCAGCTAAACTGGTCATGCGCGAACCTCCAGGTCAGGGGGAAATACGTCACGTCCCGGAAGCTGAGGAGCGGATACTCCTCCTTAGCGTTGTCGATGGTCTGACCGTTTACGGTAATAGCCGACGCCGGCACCTCTGCGCGGTAAGAAGACGCATTACGGTGATCCGACTTATAAGGTGCATACTCCGACGCTACCAGCCCCTGAGAAATCCGCAGCCCCTCCTGCTGAGCCCAACTGGCTTCCAGCCCCAGGAGTCGAGAATCGTACCAGGTCATTGGAAAGTACGTAATATCCTTATACACCAACAACGGGTACTCGCGGTAAGCGTTTTCCACCAAATGTCCATTGAGTTTCACCTTAAATGCTGGAATCGTAACCTTTACATCCGAAACATTGGCGTGCACCTGCCCGGCTTGAGCCAGCATTGCCAAACTTAGCGGCCCGGTTAGTGCTAATACAGCCCATTTCTTCTTCATTCCCACTCCACCTCCGCCACATCAAGTATTACAAATATTGGACGATTTTCGGAGCGGGAAAGTTGCGGCATCTCATGGGCAAAAGATGTCCCCCCATAAAAGAAACAGCAGCAGCCTCGGACAATAAAAGTCCCAGACTGCCGCTTTATAGGAACTATCGTTTTCAATCGCGATAACCACCGGAATTTCTTTTGTTACTTGCTGCTAGGGGCAACCAGTTCATTCAATGCCAGCTGTATTTGCACTTGGAGTTTCTCTACCACCGAAAAATTCGTCGCCGCTGCGTAGATGGCCTTAATTTGAGAATCAATAGCCTCAGCCAACGCCAAATGGGAAGTGGCCTCCTTCATTTTAGCCGAATAACGTTCTTTAATAGCAGCTATTTCAGTGGCATAAGCTTCATCTGTACCAGGGGTCATTGTGAGCGTATACATATCCATAATTTCATCCCCGTCTCGATTAGGGAAATATTCATGAGGGGCGGTGCTGTCGAAGATCGCTGTGCTGAGTTTTGGGAAAATCAACATATCAAGGCTGTTTGGATCGAATCCGCAATGAAATACTTGAACTTCGATTCCATTCTTTTCGGCTGCGGCGGCTAGCTTTTTTAGCAATGTCGATTTGCCGGACCCCGGTCTGCCTTTGATGAAAATCCGCCGCTCCAACTGAGCCGTCAAGCTTTGAATAAAATCGAAAGCCCCCTTCGGTGTCGCAGCTCCAAAAAACAAATGACGACCAATGGTTTGTGCATCGTTTTCATTACCAGCGAATAATTGTTGAATCAAATCCTGCGTAATCTCGTCTGCCTTGATGAAATCCATGCTTTCGATATAATATTTTTCCCACTCGTCATGAATCCGCAATGCGGTTAAGAACGTTTCATAGGCATTTGAATAGGCATCATCAAGTTTGCCGCTAAGGTCTTCAATTTTCAACTGATGCTCAGGAAAAATAAGGCGGTTGTCAAGAGCCTCACCAAAATCGATAAAGACGATTTCGCCTTCCTCGTTCTTCGGAATTCCCTCGCTGACTCGCCCATCGACAACACCAACCTTCCATTCCGTTGCGATGATTCCATCCAGTTCATCAGAACGAAGCGGAGAGTGAAAGCATTGTACGTGATGGCCTTTTTCCTGCAGATTATCCGCCAAACTGCGAATAACCGTTGATTTTCCCGTACCGGGGGGACCCATGAGAACAAATAACTTTTTCAGTCCTTGAAAGGCGGAACTATACAAGAAATGGGCTCCATGAGCAGTGTTGCCGCGGGCAAAGTAATGAGATGCTTGTTCTATCAACCTGAAACACTCCTTTGTGCCTATTCTTAACGCAAAACGCAAAATTCACGAATTCCACGAAGTTGGTCAGAATAAGCAGATGTGGGATAAATGCCTATGCTTCTGTATATTCCAGGTTGTGGTTAAAGGTGTTACTTGATTTTACTTAAGAAAAAAGAAACCCGACAACCGAGGTTGCGGGTCCCTTTCTTACAACTACTCCATAATTTTTCTTGCGATGTAGGCCAAATCTAAGATATCAATCTTGCCGTCCGGTACGAGATCCGCATATTTGTAGAGATCCCAATCCGGATCAGCGGACGTTTTGCCGTACGCTTTGGCGACCATAGCGAGGTCACCGATTGAGAATTTGCCGTCACCGTTTATATCGCCTGGAAGGCTAGTATTGACGGACGCTTCGAAAACTCGGACTGCCGCCGCCAAGTCATTCGATGCCTGATCCACTTGCGTCTGGTCGGCATTCGCATCGTTCGCGACACTGCTAGCCTTCTGGATCGCAGCCAGTAACGCCTCTTTCGCCGCAGCCGGATATTGTCCGGCGCTACCGCCTACGACAGCCGCGTCGTATTTGGCTTGTGCCCCGGCAATCGCTGAGATTAGACCATCTTTGTGAATCTGTTCAATTTGGACTCTATACTGATTGCCAATAACGTTCGCTTCTGCTCCTAGATTGTCGGCAATGACTAAGCCGCTTACAGAAATATCCGTGTATGTTGCTTGCGTAACCGATTGATCTTTAGCTGTGAACGCTAGTTTGAGCAAATCCTCGCCAGACGGAATGCCAGTGCCAAGGGCTGCCGCCAACACTCTGAGCTTGCCTGGCTCCAGCTCTTTCTTCGCAACGATGTCTACGTGATCCAGCTTGGAGGCAACATTATCGAGTTGAACCTGCTGCGGATTGTAATTGACGGTAAAGTCAAGCGCATACACGTTTTGTGTCACATTGTCCAATCGCAATGCAAGGTCAAACGGCTGGTTCGCTTTTACCGAGCTTGCACCGCTAAGAACAGCAAATGGGTCTTTGCCTGGAATGAGCTTGGCATCCGCCCAGTCTCCATGATCCTCCGCGTTGCCGTCGCCATTATCACCGACGACCAGCTTCAGTTCTTTCACGCCTTTCACATCCAGGTTAATCGCTTTGGAAACCGTCGTAGCTCTCATCAAACCGCTATCGAAAGCCTTGACGCCATCCAGGAACACTTGGAACACAATCGTGTTGTTCGTTCCTGTACCGCTTACCTCCTGGTCAACGCCAACGACCGCCTGGAAGGTTTCATAATTTTTGCCTGCCAAGTTATAAATGATTTCGGAATTCGCGTGCGTGCCGATCCCTTTCGCATAGGTGACCGTTCCTGACGGACCTCTCAAACGAATCGGATTGCCGTCGATGCTCAAATCCTTCTTGATTGAGGACCAACCGACAGTTGCGCTGATCCAATCCATGTTGCTCAAATAATGATCGACCACATTGAATTGAATCTCATATGTCTTGGTGATAAGACCGTCTGCAGACGTTACAGTAATAACCGTTTTGCCGTTTACATCTGCTGCAGGAGTCACCTGCACTTTTACCGTGTTGTTGGATGTTTGCACGTCAACCGTCGGCACTTTGTTATTGCCGCGCAAAATATTGTACGTGTAGCTTGTTTTCTCCGGATCGAATCCGTCCAACGCTTTACCGTTAACTTGGATGGATTTCACCAGATTGATCGTCGTCACGGTTTTGCTCAGCTTCATCAAATCCGTCGTATGAGCGGCAATCGGTCTGAGCGTATAGCTATAACTATAGTCCTTATCCGACAGCAGCATGTAAGGCGCATGTGGCTTGGCTCCCCAACTGTCGTCACCGCCAACGCCCATTTGCTTGTAGTTGACGCGAAGCGTGATGTCATCGCGATGTGTCGCTTGATAAGGATGCGCCGGTCCATCCAAATCGTCCGGCGTGTAGTGCAGCGCGTTAGCCTCAATGACCGGAGCTCCGATTGCCATCAGACCCGATCCGTCATCATTCGTCAGCGTTACCCAACGCACATCGGTTTTATTGCCTGTTTCCGAAGGCTTGATATAAGGGAAAAATTGCGCTTCTACGGTGCTGCTGTACAACCCGACATCGGATCCGGTATTTCTGTCCTGATAGTTTTCAACCGGTCCGCGGCCGTACCAGGTAATATGCTCAAATTCTTGCGGAATCGTCAGCATGTTTCCGATTTCAGGAATTTCCGGAAGCGATTTGGCACCCGGCTTCAAATAGTTGGACACGGTGATGTCGCCGTTGCCGAAGATGGTATAAGACGTTTTATAGGAGGAAACCGTCGTCGTTGGCAGCGTTCCTTCCACATCGATGCGTACAATTTTATCTCCGATCGGGGTGACGGTCGCTTTGGTTACGCTTCTGTTTTTACCGGCATTTTTCCAGGTTGCGGCTCTGGAAGGCATGCCGTTTCCTTTATCGTTAGCCGTTGGCGCTCTCCAGAAGTTAGGTGTCGGACCTTGTTTAATCAAGTCTTTCCCTTGATACTTGAACGTATCGAGAGTGCCGGTTGATTTGTTAAATTTGATCTGCATATCGGACGTGTTAATCGTTACTTGCGTTCCTTGCTCCTGCACATCCAACGCCGGCAATGTAGAAAGATCGACGGACGGTTGGTTAGGAGTATTCAGCGCAAGGCTTAGCTGCTGACTCGCAACTTCGTGACCTTTCTTCGCCCACAGCGTATCCGACTTCAATTTGAAGCTGAAATTCAACCAGTATTCAACGCCAGGCTGAGCTGTCGGGAGGGTGTACGGAACCGAGATTTGTTTCGTCGTCAAAGCCGGTATATCCAAATTGTCCAAAGTACCTTGCTGAATGACCTTGTTATCCGCCCGCAATTCCCAATTTGCCTCGTAAGCGTTAACATTGGTGAACAGGAATTCGTTTCGGATATCGACTTTGCCTTTCGTAAGATCAGCGGCTTTCACGAGAATGTTTTGATATACATGCTTCACTTCGGTAAGCTGCGGCTTCGGCGTGCGGTCTGCCAGGAGAAGACCGTCAGCACTAAAGTCGCCATCATTCGGACTATCCCCGAAGTCTCCGCCGTAGCCCATGAATTCGTGCTGCTCCAGAGGAGTGGATTTGGCATTCTCTTTATTGAAATCCTGCCACAAGACGGCGGATGCATCCGCGTTGCGCGCATCGTCATTCAGCTCTGTCAACGATAAGGCGCGATTGTAAACGCGGACTTTGTCGAAGCTCATTCTGGACGTGCGGCCTTTCTCCTTATCCGTGCCGATCGTAAGCGGGTAGTTGTTGGAGCCGAAGCTGCCTGTGAAAGCTTTCGTTGCGACGACAGCGCCGTCCACATAAAGCTTTAAGTTCGCTCCGTCATACGTACCGGCAACATGATGCCAGTTATTCACCCAGTTCGCAGGCAAATTTGCGCTCGCCGATGTCCAGGTGCCGCTTTTATAAACGAATATTTCCAATTTGGTCGCCCCAGCCATTTTCAACGCGAACTGCGTATCGCCTTTGGCAATGATCGGACTGTCCGAAATATTCGACAACGGTTTAACCCAGGCTTCTAATGTGAACTGTCCGGTGATATTGTATTTCGCATCGTTCGGCATCGTTACGGTAGCGCTTCCTACATCCTTCGGCTGAAGCACGCCGCTTACCGCACCATCATTGTCAATGATGTTTCCTGTGTAATCAGCCTTATAGGTTTCACCTGCATCGGTCAAATACAATTTCTCGGCTGGCGATTTCATGCGCACCGCTTGATCGACCCAATCCCAGATGAATCCGCCCTGGAGATTCGGATACTTTTTGATCATATCCCAGTATTCCTGCAAATTGCCGGTACTGTTCCCCATGGAGTGGGCATACTCACACATGATATAAGGTCTTGGATCACTGCTCTTAGCATACGTTTCCAAGGTCGAGACAGCCGGATACATGTTGCTGACCATATCCGTTACGGTCTTATCGTTGTAGCCCTCATAATGAATCGGGCGGGTAGGATCGAGACTGCGGATAAAATCGGATTCGGCTTTAAAATCGCTGCCTGAGCCCGCTTCATTGCCTAATGACCAAATGATGACAGAAGGATGATTTTTATCCCTTTGAACCATGCTGTTAGCGCGATCCTTGATGTTTTCCAACCATTCAGGCTTGTTGGTCGGAACGGTATCTCTGACGCCATGCGTTTCCAAATTGACCTCATCGAGCACATAGAGACCGTATTTGTTCGCCAGATCGTACCAGAACGGATGGTTCGGATAGTGAGAGGTACGAACCGAATTGATGTTGTTTTGCTTCATTAATTCGATATCTTTGATCATAAGATCCAGACCGATCGCATGGCCTGTATCGGGACTTGATTCGTGACGATTAGCGCCTTTGATCATAATCGGCTTGCCGTTGAGGATCATTTGCTGCTTGCCGCTGCCATCGGACATCGTCTTCAGTTCAAATTTCCGGAAACCGACGCGTGTACCCGCCGTTTCGATTAATTTGCCGGAAGAATCTTTCAAGCTCAGGACAAGCGTATACAGGTTCGGATTTTCAGCCGACCATTTCTTAGGATTGGCGACTAACTTGGAAGCGTTGACCTGAACTTCGGAGTTGGCGCCGAACGCTGTTTCCATTTTGACAGGCTCGTTAAATACCGGTTGATTGTTGGCGTCATACAGCATCGCCTCTACCGTATGATTCGCCGGTGTAGTACCGTTGACATAATTTCTGACGTTTACTTTCAGATTCAGCGCAGCATCCTGATACGTAGAATCCAAGTCCGTAACGACGCCAAAATCCCGTATATGTACGGAAGGCGTGCTGAACAGAAACACATCGCGTAAAATACCGCTTAGCCGCATCGCATCCTGATCTTCGAGCCAACTGCCGTCCGACCAGCGATAGACTTCAACCGCGAGAGTATTCTCGCCAGCCTTCAGATACGGGGTAATGTTAAAGTCTTTCGGTGAATAGCTATCTTCGCTGTACCCGACTTTTTGGCCGTTAACCCAGACGTAGAAAGCGCTTTCCACTCCCTGAAAAGAAATAAACGTTTGCCGACCGGACCAATTATCCGGAACCGTGAATGTACGTTTATACGAACCCACCGGATTATATTCCGTAGGAGCGATTGGCGGTTGAACATTCGTAGAGTTGCCATTGCCCCAGAATGGATACGTAATATTCGTATAAATAGGAAAATCATAGCCTTGCATTTGCCATTCGCCAGGTACTTTAATCTCATTCCAAGACTTCGTATCATAGCTATCCTTGTAGAAGTCCACAGGACGGGCATCCGGGTTTTTCGCAAAATTAAATTTCCATTGACCGTTGAGCGTTTGGTAAAAAGGGGACAGATACTCCGTCATCGCAGAGATCATGTCCGCTCCCTGCAAGGCGGAAGGCACATCGCCATACGGGATAAACGAAGCATGTGCAGGCTCGCGGTTCACTTGGAAAATATCCGGATTGTTATTCCATTCCGGATAACCGTTTGCAGGGGCAGCAGATGCGCCTAAAGCGCTAAAACTGTTGACCGCCAAAAGGAGCATAAGCGTCAACGATATTTTCTTTTTCCACTTCATAGATGTCCTCCAAATCGATTTCATTAGAATTTATCCGTCTCTTCGAGGGGATAACTTATGTTGTCTAAGTGGTTGACGGCGCTTACAAAAACAGAATTGCGAAACAAAATGTATCAATGCAGACATCCACTATTCACTCATCCTCGGACACCTCCCTTCCAAAAGATGATTGCTGAAGTAAAATAATATCAATCAACTTCATAATAACACAATAAAATCCAGAACCTACTTAAGAATACTCCTATAAACCTTGAAAATCCTCATATTTCCATGATAATAGAGACCAAACTATTGTGCTATCGATAACGGCTACTCCGATACTGCATGTATCATCAGTTACACCGCGATCATTTGCACCGTCTTGACGAGAATCAATAGCAAAAAATCCCGATCACGTTAAGAGCAAATTTGCGCTTAGCTCGTGATCAGGATTTTATGAACACCTATTCGTTCCTAGTTTGCAGCTACATACTCATCCAAGATGATGCGGGCCAGAGCAGCCAAGTCAAGGATGTCGATAACTCCATCCCCGTTAATGTCACGAGCTTTGTACTCATTCCAATCCGGGTCCTTGTCTGTTTTGCCATAAGCCGCTGCGACAAGGGCAATATCGCCAATGCTTACTTTCTCATCGCCGTTCACATCTCCTGGAATGCTTGGTTTGTCCGGATTGACCGCACTCGCAAATGTTTCCAGTGCTGTCGTAAGCGCAGTTACCGCAGCATCCACGTTAGCTTGTGTGCTCGACGAGCTGTCCGCAACCGCTTTAGCAGCTTCAATAGCTGTAAGCAACGCAGCTTTCGAACCGGCTTTGTATTGGCCTGGAAGTGTGCCTTCCACTGCTCCGTCATGCTTAGTTTGCGCTTGGGCAATCAGATCAAGTAAAGGTTGTTTATTTACTGGAGCGCTTTGAATCACGATTTGACTATGATTTTCAGCGTTCAAGGAAGTCTCTACCCCTTCGCCGTTAGAAACGACTACGTTCGTTAATTGAACGGCAGTTGTTCCAGGCTGTGCAGTAGCTTTCACTTTCCAGCGCAGCTTGATCAAATCTCCATTAGCCGCATTGGCATTCTCTTCTCCAAGAGAAGCTGCAAGGATGCGAACTTTACCTGTTTGCTTGGAGATGTCGACAACGGAAATTTTGTTCTCTTTGAGTGAAACGGCTGAATCAAACTCCAGCTTTTCCGAATCAAAGGTTAATGTAATATCCTGTGCATAGATCCCTGCTGCAACGAATCTCAAACCATACGTCAAATCGAAAGATCCGCCCGGAGAGACGGTTGCATTTCCGTTCAAGACGGCTGCAGGCTTCTCTTCAACATTGCCGAGAATCGTAATGAGGATTTCACCTGTATACGTGGTGCCATCCGAAGCAGTTGCAATAACTTTAACGATGCCCGGCTTAAGTGCAGTTACGACACCCGTGTTACTAACGGCTGCTTTATCCGTAGCGCTTCCGTTCAATTCCGTTACCGACCAATTCACCTTCGGATAACCGGCTGCTAAGTTGATCGTATCCCCTACCCGCAGAACAACACTGACATCAATGCCAGCGGCTTCCGCGGATTTTGGACTCGAAATTAGATTGAGGAACACAAAAAGAGCAATAATGGCCAATCCGATTTTTTTCATATGTTTTCAACTCCTTACAAACCTTTGTGTTTGGGCGTTCTCATTTCCAGCGTGAAAGATTCATAGCATCCTTAATTTTCGAAAGTTAGTACCTCCTTTACCGTTGCACATTGCTGATCAAGTGACAAGGTGTAACATATAATTTACTATATGCTACGTATTGTATCACGAGATTTACGGAATGTCACTACAGCGTTTACATTCCCTACTCTACTAGATTTCTATGCGCTCATAAGCATCCATAATTTACCCGTATTCTCTAGTATGACGATTCTGCTAGAATTAAAGGCGCGGTGCAAGAAACAACTTCAGACGAACGAAATCTTCCAGGAGGTAACGAATGAAAAAAGTTATTCTTACATCAGTAATCGCGGCTAGCTGTTTATTCGGAGGAATCGCTTATGCGGCGCCATCCAATACTTACATAGCCACGGATGCAGATACATTTTGGACAATTTCCCAAAAAACCAACGTTAACATTACAGCACTTATAGCAGCCAATCCGCAAGTTAATCCGACGAATATTTATCAAGGACTTGTTATTCAGCTTCCTGCTGCCGCTTCGCAGAAGCAAAGCTGGGAGGTCAAGGCGGATGCGATTATCGCAACCGGCATGAAGCAGCTCGGAACACCGTATGTTTTTGGCGGCAGTACGCCAGGCGTCGCTTTTGACTGCTCCGGTTTTGTGCAATATGCCTTCAACCAAAACGGCTTTAATCTGCTTCATTCCGCAGCGCTAATGAGTCAGATGGGTACGCCCGTTGCTAAAGACGACCTGCGCAAAGGAGACCTTGTTTTCCTGGAAGGGACCTATACCAGCGGTGTTTCCCATGTAGCGATTTATCTTGGCGATAACAAAATCCTTCAAGCAGGCACGATCGGAACGAGAGAAGTCAAAGTAAGTACGTTGTTCGGCACCCCTTATTATGATTCGCATTATTGGGGCGCTCGCCGTCTCATTCAATAACTATCGATAAGCCAAACAGCCCTTCCAAGTAAATTGGATAGGGCTGTTTTCACGCCTGCGTCATAAGAGCTTGCGAACATGAAAATTATCTTCGAGCAGCGGCCAGTTTTGCGGGAACGGATACCCCAGAACCCAATAGCTTACTCCTCTTAAGTTGTAGGACGTAATGAGGTTGAACTTGGCTTGTGTGCTTCTCGCATCCTCAAACCAAACTTCGTGTGTCCGCTGCTTATCGTCGGCATATCGATAGTAAGGAGTTTGCGACACTTGATCGTATTTGATCTCCGCTCCATGTTGGATGGCGCGACGCACAGCTTCTTGCATACTGAACGTTTCAGCCTGCTGTCCCTTAACGTGGGGGAGCAGCCAATCGCGTGCGTAAAGCTGGAATCCCATAAATATTTTCTTTCTTGGAATGACCGTGACAGCGTAGTCGAGAACGCGACGTATTTCGTTAATCGGCGATATAGCCTGAGGAGGACCGAACCGGTAGCCCCACTCGTACGTCATGAGGACGACAAAATCCACAATCTCTCCATGCGCTGCATAATCGTGGGCTTCGTATAGCAGCCCCTTCTGTTCAGAGCTAGTTTTGGGGGCTAGCGCAGTTGAGACGAAAAAACCTTTCTCATGGAGCCTGCGGACAGCCAGTCGAAGAAATTCATTATAGGACTCACGGTCGCTAGGAAACACATTCTCAAAATCAACATTTAAACCGCGGTAACCTTTAGTTTCCATGATCGTAATGATATTGGTCAGCAGCTTATTCTGAAGCTCTGTGCTGGACAAAATCGTGTGAGCCAGCTTCGAGCCGGTTTCGGTTGCGGAAAAGTTGGTGATCGACATGACCGGTACAACACGTTTATCGTACGCGGCTGCAATAAGCGCCTGATCATCTGCCGGTTCCAGCGTCCCATCATCCTTCATGCGGTACCCAAAGGGACATACGTATGTTAAATGTTCCCCGTCCTCCCGTACTTGCCTTGCAGCAGTTTCTCCAAAAACGTTCGTATAAGCATTGACATCGATGGTCATTTTCTGCTTTTCCGGAATTTTCAAAATTTGCCCTGGCGAAATCAGATTTGCATTCGTAATTCCATTGGCTTGTGAAATGGCCTGCATCGAAACGCCGTAGCGGTGAGCGATGGCCCATAGCGTCTCGCCTGGCCGTACGGTATGGCGCAAGACTGGAATCACTAATACTTGACCCGGTCTCAGCTGCCCGGCATCGCTTATTGAATTTGCCTGGGCAAGAGCCTCTACGCTTATGCCATAGCGGCCGGCAATCGTCCCCAGAGTATCTCCTGACTGCACCATATACTCAGGATAAGGCTCCGGAATAAGCAACGCTAAGCCGATGACCAAATGATTAGGGTCCTCCAACCCGTTAATTGCAATCACTCGTTGGATTGAAACCCCATACCGCTCCGAAATCTGCCACAGATTTTCTCCTTTTTGCACCACATGGATTTGCACGGTTTTACCTCGCTCTCACATTAATTTCTATAGTTACAATATTCCGCTAATGTCTATAGCGAACTAGGCGAATGTCACTTCTTATGCCTTCCGGGCTTACTTCTGTATTTTTTTTAATCACATTGAACCCATTCCTTTTCAATCTCCTGACATAAGATAATCCATACATTTAATTTGTGGAGATGAGCAAATGACAACCCCTATTGATGTGTTAATCCCAGCGATTGAGAAGGATCTTGGAACACTCCCGCTTGTTATTGATGCAGTCAGGAAACATGTGAAGCATCCAATTCGAGAAATCATTATTGTGGCTCCTTGGAAGCAAAGAATTATTGATCTTTGTTCGAGAAAAGGATGCCGATTCGTTCATGAAGATACGGTTCTCCCGATAACGAAAAAAGACATTCACTATGAATCCAAGTCCTGGGATCGGTCTGGCTGGCTTTACCAGCAGCTGCTGAAGCTAGGCGGCGATAAGTTGTGCTCGTCAAAGTACTATATGGTCATAGATGCCGATACCGTCCTCATTCGTCCGCACGTCTTCAAGGTGGGCAACAAGACCGTGTTTTACTGCAGAAATTGGAGCCAAAGCGAATATTTCAACACGTACAGAAAGCTGATGGGAAGAAACCGCTCAGCCCGGTTATCCTTCGTGACCCATTACATGCTGTTCGAGAAATCCAAAGTAAAGCAGTTGAAACAAACGATTGAGTCCAAACATAACCGAAGCTGGTACTCCGCGATCATGAGATGCATGGATAAATCGAAACAATTTGCTTTCTCTGAATTTGAAACGTATGGAAACTTCCTCTATGCATCTGCGCCTGGCAAAATGATTTTGAAGCCTGCAATGAATAAAAGCTTACATTTAAGCACGAACCAAATCTCGCCTGCAAAGATGTCTTCTCTGGCAAAAACATACAGGTCCATTTCCTTGCATAAACGTAAAGGCTATCTTAAGTCCGTTAAGCCGATGCCCAAATGAAACCTTATCATGTTGTCTGGAAAGGACCCGTACACAGAACAAGCGGTCTCGGCCGTGCAAGCAGATCTTATATCCGATCATTAAAACGGCAGGGTGTTGCGGTTAGCGTAGGCGCTTCAAGGCATCCCTCCAAAGGCAAGAAGGCGCTTATTTATCAATACCTTCCTAACAGTATGAAATGGAAGAGCGAGCGAAGCCATTATGACCCTATCCTGTTGAACACCGTTTGGGAAACTAGCAAGACTCCTAAAGATTGGCTTCCTCATATGAATAAATTCGATGCGGTTTTTGTACCCTCTCAGCATAATAAAAAAGCGCTCAAGCATAGCGGCGTCAAAGTCCCGATTTATATTGTTCCACATGGCATAAACACCAAGGAGTTTCATCCGAAGAACAAAAAGTTTCATGTCCCGAATGCGGCGGGCAAGTTCACGTTCGTGTCCGTCTTCGCCTTCCAGCATCGCAAAAATCCAGAAGGCTTGCTAAGGGCCTATTGGGAAGAATTTTCATCTAAAGATAACGTTATTCTTGTTATCAAAACAAACGGATACGCCTCTTATGAGAATGAGAAATGGATTAAACAAAAAATATCGCAATACAAAAAAAGACTTGGTATCCGCAAAGATACAGCCCCTGTGGTCGTTATCGGCAAACGGCTCAAAGAAAGCCAGTTGAAAGGGCTATATACGCTCGGTGACGCTTTCGTCCTCCCTACCCGCGGCGAGGGTGTCGGATTGCCTTTTCTAGAAGCGCTGGCGAGCGGCGTGCCGGTTATCGCGACAGGTTGGGGCGGGCAAATGGATTTCCTCACAAACAGCAATTCGTTCCTCATTCCTTACCGGCTGAAGAGTACGTCAGTAAGCATGAACAGTTCGCATGCCATCGCTAGAAAGTTCAGCCATCTGTTTGCACAAAAAGGACAGCAATGGGCGGAACCGGATCTGCCCAGCTTGAGAAAGATTATGAGGAAAGCGTACGAGAATCCCGGGCTTTGCAAGGCAAAAGGACGCCAAGGGAGATCCGATATGTCTCGTCAATCATGGGATCGTGCCGGGGCGTTAATGAAGCACGCCTTAGAACGTGTCATTCGATCCAAGAAAGAAAGATGAAAGGGGATGTTTCCCAAGAAAGGAGTATTTGGCTTGCGTATTGTACTATTGTGCGGGGGATCTGGAAAAAGGCTTTGGCCGTTTTCCAACGAGATTCGCTCTAAAGTGTTTCTGAAGCTCTTGAAATCCGAAGACGGTGTCCCTGAGTCGATGATTGAACGAATATGCAGACAATTGGATGAAGTGGGTCTCCTTCAATCCACTTGTATCGTGACTCATCAAAGTCAATTGGAAATTACGCGGAACTATGTTGGGGAAAGCATCCCGATCCTATGCGAGCCTTACAAAAGGGGGACTTTCTCTGCCATCGCCTTAGCTGCAAGCTATCTTCACGAGAACATGGCAGTGGATCCGAATGAAACGATTTGTATTCTTCCGGTGGATACGTATGTAGATACCGCGTTCTTCCGGATGCTTCACCGCTTTCCCGGTGTCCTTGAACATTCTAAAGCGGATCTTGCTCTCCTCGGAACCAAGCCTATGGCACCATCCAATCAATTCGGCTATATCGTTCCGGTTCAGTCCAAGGAGAATGACGAATATTGTTTCGTCCAGCAGTTCATAGAAAAGCCGGATGAGCAGACCGCCAACCGCTTAATCGAAGAGCAAGCGATGTGGAACTGCGGTGTTTTTGCATTCTCTTTGAAATTCATGATGGCGTTCTTGAAGGATAAGGGACATCCTGTTCAAGTGGAGAAATGGCTTGCTGCTTACGAACATCTTGCCAATTTGAGCTTCGATCGGGAAGTCGTGGAGCTCACGAAGCCTACGGTTGTGATGAGGTATGAAGGAAACTGGAGCGATCTGGGGAGTTGGACGGCGCTAAGCGTTCATTTTGAGGAAAGTGTGATCGGATCAGGACGTATCTCGGACGATTCTGCCAATACCCATCTGATTAATGAGCTCCCCTACCCCATTGAAATTATTGGTATCCCGGATATTATTGTTGCGGCGAACGATGATGGCATTTTAATCGCTAACAAGGATAAAGCCAATCAGATTAAGGAAAGGATCGCGCAAGCCTCACAGATTCCAATGTACGTAGAGAAAAGTTGGGGTTCTTATCGTATCCTGAAATATTGGAAAGATGAGATGGGAATCGAATCCATGATCAAGATGGTGACGTTCACCCAAGGAAAGTCTACAAGCTATCACCAGCATCTCCAGCGAAAAGAAATGTTAACGATTTTATCGGGCACGGCCGAGATCCTTATGGAGGAAAAATGGTATCGGCTGCTCGCGGGCGATGTTTTACAAATACCAGCAGGACTCAAACATGGCATCAAGGCCGTAACTAATCTTGAATTGCTGGAAGTCCAGTTAGGGCATGAGCTCGCGCAAGAAGATACGGTTCGTTTTGCAGTAAATTGGTAGAATATTATGTCTCTGCCTTTAAAATAAAGGGAATTTCCCCCTCAAATTTGGCTGCAGAAGCTGATCAGATGATCGCCTTGTCGAGCAATTAGGTTAAAGGATCTGATTAGTTCGTCCAAGCATTTAATTGAATAGGTTCGTACTGTATATAGTCATCACATTTTGAAGAGGAGGTCATGTGAATGAGCTACACGGCTGGTTGTGGGGTAGGCTATTCTTCTACGGCAATTGTTCTTGTTCTTTTCATCTTATTAGTGATTGTTTTAACGGCGTTTAGTTTTTAATGAACTGAAAATGATAGGAAAACAACCTAAATGAAGAGAGGGATATGAATATGGGCGTTGGTGTCGGAACAACAGGCGTAGGGTATGGCGGTACGAATGCTGCTGCAGTTTTGGTTCTTTTCATCCTATTAGTCATTATTACGATGACATTTGCTTGGTAAATGCGGGTTCTGTAAAGTGACTACGGTTTATGAAAGGGGGAGCTGACGATGGGCGCTGATGTCGGAACAACAGGCGTAGGATATGGCGGTACGAATGCTGCTGCAGTTTTGGTTCTATTTATTTTATTAGTGATTATTACAATGACCTTTGCTTGGTGAATTTGGCTGATGGGAATGGATTACGTTGTGAGAAGGGAGGATTTGAATATGGGCGTTGGTGTCGAAACAACAGGCGTAGGATACGGCGGTTCGAATGCTGCTGCAGTCTTGGTTCTCTTTATTTTATTAGTGATTATTACGATGACATTTGCTTGGTAATGGATTAACCTTACCTTCTGATTCATGCGGTAAGAATAAAGCCCTCTCTCGTCCGTAGACGGTTGAGGGCTTTGGCTAATTTACTCCTCTTTTACCCAAACGGTCATTTCACCGCGCCCGCGATTCGCCCATGCATAGTAAGGTATAAACTTCAGAGCGACTTTGTTCATCGAAGTCTCCGCATTATCCCTATACAGGTGCTCTCCCCAACCGCTTGACTCCAACCGTTTTCCTCGCACGTTGATGGTCTGAATGCCTCCCAACAGCCCATCTTCGAATGTCGTCTCATCCTCAGACTCTGTCTTCCGCTCTACAAATACGCGGTGCAGGGACGGACCATTATCCGCCTCTTCCAAGCAATATACCAACGGTCCGCGCTGCAGCGCAACTTTTCCGATGTTGGCACGAACGTTAGGATGCCCTGACATCCTCCCGACTTTCATGGGCAGAACAAGCTCTACGCGATCTCCCGACTGCCATGTTCTGTTGATATACGCGTAGCCATTCGTACAAATCTCCGGAAGTGATACCGTTTCCCCCTGCACAAGCAGCTTCGCTTCCCGGCACCAGTTCGGGATACGCAAAGCGAGCGTAAATGCCGCTTCCTTCTCAGTCTCAATTTGAAATTGGATAAGACCTTCCCAAGGAAATTGGGATTGCTGAACGAGTTTCACCTGCTGCCCCTCGATATCCACGGATGCTTGGTTTCCAATATATAGGTTTGCGTAAACGGTGCGGCCTTGGACGTTGTAAATATAATGGCCTAACGAGGCGAGCAAACGAGCAATATTCGGCGGGCAGCAGGCACACCCGAACCATCCTTGCCGCTCTGCCTTCACATGATTCACCGTGTGGTTTTTGCCAATTGCCTCGGGCCACACTTCCAGCGGGTTTACATAGAAAAACCGCTTGCCGTCCCGCGACATGCCAGAGATAACTGTGTTGTATAAAGCCTGCTCCATGACGTCGGCATACTCGCTATTCGCTTCGATTTGCAGCATGCGCTGGGCGAAGAAAATCAATCCGATCGAGGCGCAAGTCTCCGCATACGCGGTATCGTTGGGCAGATCGTAATCGAGCGAGAACGCTTCGCCATGTTCCATAGAGCCTATGGCTCCTGTAATGTACATGCGTTTGCTGACCATGTTTCTCCACAATCTGCGGCAAGCCTCGAGAAGCTCGGCATCCCCTGTTGCCGCAGCGACATCGGCCATTCCCGTACACATGTACACAGCGCGTACCGCGTGACCCTCTGCCGCTTGTTGTTCCCGAACCGGTACATGCGCTTGACTGTAAGCTCGGTCATGAACGATGTCCAACATCGGAAAGTGTACCTTCCTATTGCGTTTATGGAATTCCTTCTCATAAAAGCTCGGCTCTTTCCCTCTTTCGTCCAGAAAAAACTGACTAAGTCTCAAATATTTCTCATTTTGCGTGACATTGTACAGCTTGACAAGCGCTAGCTCAATTTCTTGATGCCCGTCGTAACCGTTGATTTGATCAGGTCCATTGCCAAATGCTTGATCAATGCAATCGCCAAGACGGCAGGCCACGTCAAGCACTTTTCGTTTTCCTGTCGCCTTGTAATACGCCACAGCTGCTTCGATAAAGTGGCCCGCACAATAAAGCTCATGGCATTCCGCCAGATTCGTCCAGCGGCTTTCAGGCTCTTTAAGTGTGAAATACGTGTTCAAGTAACCATCCTTATGCTGCGCCTTATCGATAATATCGATGACCTCGTCGGCCAATTGTTCGAGCTCGGGATCGGCTCCGGTCTCCAATAAATAGCCCACCGCTTCGAGCCATTTCGAGACATCGCTGTCCTGAAAAACCATGCCGTAAAATTCACCGCTTTCCAAACCGGCCGCAATTTTAAAATTTTTAATCGCGTGGCTAGGCGCCGCTCCTTCTACCCGGTCATTTAAAGCTTCCCATTGATAGGGCACGACGACTTCTCGAACCAATCGAATATAAGCCGACCAAAAATCATCTGTAATGTGCACATCTTTCAAAGATAACGGTCTGGAGATGGATGTACTCATGAATTAAATCCCCTTTACTGTAGGAATAAGCTCGCTTTGAGCAGCGCTTTCATGAATATCATACATGGTGTAAAATGGTAATTATATAGCCTATTACAACCAGTTTTTTAAAAATTACAACCTTATCACAGGATGGTTAGCCAATGAACATTTCACCCCTTCTTCACTTTATTTCACCGCCCGTTCCCTATTTTCTGGATTGCGGAGTAGCTATTTATCATCAAGGTGAACAGCACATTCATAGGAACCGAATCGGCGTATTTGATTTGATCGTCGTGACGGACGGTACCTTGCATGTAGGCGAAGGATCACAAGAATGGACGCTTCAAAGCGGGGATGCGCTCATCTTAAGGCCTGACGCGAACCACTACGGCACGCTGCCGTGTCAAAGCGAATCGCGTATCATCTGGATTCATTTCCAGACCTTCGGCGCCTGGGAAGAATGCAGCAGTATGAAGGTATGTCTGGAAAATCGGAATACGCTCATCAACGACCATAAGCACAATGCTTATTTGCATCACAGTGAGGTATGCTCGATCTTTATTCCGAAGTTTATGAAGCTGTCACAAAAAGCGTTGGACATCCTGGATCAGTTTTTCTTATTGGATGAGGAGCCGCGATCGCTGCGCAATTGGAAAAGGCAAACCGTCTTTCAGCAATTCATGCAGCTGATCGACCGGGATCTGGCTTTGGCATCCGATGTCACGGCGATTCATCTAGCCGAGAAAGTCGAACTGTTTATTCGCCAAAACTTCGCCCAGAAAATCACGAATCCCGTATTGCAGCAGGAACTCAACTATCACCCCAATTATTTGGCCAAATGTATGCTCAAAGTGTATGGGGTCACACCGATGGATTACCTATTCCAGTACCGCATCGAACAAGCGAAAAAGCTCCTGATCCAAACGAATTGGTCAATGACACGCATTGCTGAGGAGGTTGGTTTCCAGTATGGGTCCTACTTCTCATCCTGTTTCTCCAATCATGAAGGGATCTCGCCGCTTAACTTTCGGAAGAAGTTTATTAGATCTACGTAATATATGCCGATGGTTTGCATTTTCCCATAGCCGCCAAAGGGGCTATCCAGCAGGTCTCTTCGACCTTGTGGACAGCCCCTTTGGGTATGCGATCTAACTATTGTTGAAGACTATCGTTGAAGCAGCCAGTCATCGAGAATCATTCTGGCCACGGCTGCCAGAACCTCAATGTCGATAACGCCTTTATTATTGATATCCGCTTTTTCAATCAGACTCCAATTGGCATCCGTTGACTTCGTTCCGTAGTACTTGGCAATCATGGACAAATCATTCACTGTCACACTTGTTTCTCCAGGAATTAAAGTAATCAATGCTCCCAAGTAGGTTTGTACCGCAGCATTCAACGTACTTACCGCTTCATCCACTTGACTTTGTGAAGTCGATGAACTATAGACGGCTTGCGCGCTGCTGATGGCTGCTTTCAGTGCTGTTCTTGCTGCAGCCGGATACGAACCTATTCTTGTGCCCTCTTTGGTAGCGTCGAGTTTACCTTGTGCTTTTTCAATCTCTGTATTCAGCGCTGTTTTGTCTGCACTTTCCGTGATGATTGAGCTATTAAACAGGGCCAAGGCATTACTCAAGGCTGATGCTGCCGTATCCACTTGCGCTTGTGTTGCTGCCGGGTTATCGTTTACGGCTGCTGCGCTGTTAATGGCCGTGAGCAAAATAGCCTTCGATCCCACTGGATATTGACCAGGCTGCGAACCTTCAACGGCCGATGCATATTTGCTTTGCGCATTCGCAATTGTCGTGCTCAACACTGATTTATCAACGGTCGGAGCCGCAGCTTTGATTTCAAGGCTATGCGAAGCGCCTTCAATTAGCGTACCTGCACCATCTTTGGAAATTTCAAAGTTGGTCACATACACGCTTGTTGCAACCGTCTCGCTAACCTTTTTGGCGGATGCGTGAACGCTTAACAATGGACCCGCTTCCTTGACTTCATGACTCGCGCCCTCGCTGACCATAAGCACCAGAATTTGACCTTTATCGGATTTAACACCGGTATCCAAAACCCGGAAATTAGGCTTCAGGGAACTTAAAGCTTGATCTGCCAAGGAAAGAGTACCATTGCTGTTCGTTTTTGTAGCAAATTGCAGCTTGCTCGGATCGTAGTTCAGCACCATGCTGAGCGTTGTGAAGCTGGTACGAAGATGGCTCACACCAATACTCAAATCAATCGGTTGTGAGCTTTCAACAGAAGTTGGCCCTGTAATGGTTGCAGCCGTTGCCGCTGTTGAAACGACGGTGACATTCGCTTTGGCCTTTATGCTGGTACCTGCAACAGTACCATTGACCGTAAACGTGCCGGGCTGTGCATATTTGGATGCGTCAATGGCTTCCCAAACTACATTTACAGCTTCTGTCGTCGTATCATTGTATAAAGCCGTAACAACAGCCGGCAATACAGGTGCCGAACCCTGTTCCGTTGTTACAGATACCTCGTTAATGCTTGTAATTTGCTTCCCTTGATAAATGGTGCGAACTTCCGTCGGACTCTTATCCAGATTGTACACTTGGAAGTCATCCAATACACCGGCTTTTAGAGGTGCACCATCCGAATAACCGCTGACGCCGATTAATTTAGGATCGCTGGTCGCCGTAATGCTATTGAGCGCTCCTTCGACCACCACGTCCTGAGCAACCCCATTTTTGTAAATAGCGCCTTGTTTGGTAACCGAATTAAAGGTGAAGGCTACATGCGTCCATTCATTTAACGTGAAAAAGTTATTTGGCGTTTGAGCGACTTTGAACAGGTTTGTTCCGTCAATCATCATGATAATCGCGCCATTCAAGGTAATGTACCAGCCTTGGCCGGCATAATTGCCATTAGGTTTGAACCATGCGACGACTTGTTCGCCGCTAATACTGGCCGTTCGCTTAAACCAGAAGGAAACGGTGATATCCGCAGGCTGCAGATCCCGGCTGGTTCCGGCATCAATTTTACCGCCATTCATGTTGATGGCCGACCCTTCATGACCCGCTGCAACCCAAGTCGCCGATCCTCCTGTGGTCGTTTTCAAAGTTCCGTTATTCCCTTTACCGGAAGAATCCGCTACCGTCGTACCGCTGCCTTCGTTAAATTTGTACCAGAGCATCAAGTCAGTCCCTGGCGCAGGCCCAGGAGTGACGGTTACATTGGCTTTTGCTTTTAGGGTTGTACCCGCAACGATACCCTCCACCGTGAAGGTTCCCGCTTGCGCATACTTCGCTGCATCCGGTACGTCCCATGTTACTTGTAGATAATCACTGCTCTGATCCGAGAAATTAGTCTTCACAATACTTGGAAGGAATGGCGCGACTGTTGCTCTTGTGGAGACATTTACGGGGTCAATACTTGTTATAGTCGGGGTATCGATAACCGTGACGATAGCCATTGCTTTTTCAGATGTACTTGGAACTACGCCATTTACTATAAACATATTCCCTATTGTTGCGTATTTGCTTTTATCAATTGGATCCCAAGTAACAGCTACTTTCGTTGTACTGCCATTCTTCAGAATCGCTGTCACGGAAGTCGGCAGTTTTGGTGATTTATTAACGACGGCATCCACTGTGATACAAGGAATACTAAGAATATCTAACGGATTATCGCCTGTTGTGTGCAGCCGCAATACCGTCACAGAATATTTGGACAGACTATAATCGAACTGCGTGCCGACATTGGAAATCGTCTTCGTTTTTGGCGCTACTTTCGTTGGGTTCGCTAACGAGTTTTCATCGGTCAGAGCGTTAGCTGCAAGTTCGATCGCCGTCCCTTCCGATGCCAAATTGGCAGTATTGATTCCGCTCAAATTAATGCGAGTGTTCTGAGCAGCGTTGGAGTTATTGACCAGTTTCACAACAATGTCCCCGTTAGAGAGGTCCTTGCTTACAACGGAGTATACGCCCTGCTGCGCGCCTGAATTTGGTTTCGTTAATGTACTCGGCAAAATGTAAGAACTTTTGCTTGTATTACTGCTGAACAGCTTCTGCACTTGGTAAGACGTCGTACCGTACACCTGCGAGTTATTAAAGAAGATGAGATCAGGCCACCATTGTGTGTACGTATTGCCTCCTGCACTTCCTAACTTAGCAAAAGTTGGCGCATAGGAGGCGAATTTGACAATATCGCCATTTCGCTCTAATCCCGTCATGTAAGCTGCTTCGGCAAGCGCTCCCTTCATCGAGTTGCCTGTGTTGCCATCTCCATTGTTAGCCGATCCCGCATCGTTTTTCACGGCATATTCGCCAACAAACACCTGTTTGGAATTGCGATCATAACTATCGTACCGATTTGTATTGTTAAGCATAAAGGAGGCATTGGTGTAATAATGCTCATCCATGACTTCCGCTCTGCCCTTCCCTTTGCCAGGATCATTGATCCAATTCCAGCCTGCGGCAACGTCAGCACTTCCACCCGTTGAAAAAATGAGGTTCATATACGGATATTTCGCTTTGATTGCATCGTAGAACAATGGATACCGGTCGTAATAATCCTGCCCCCAATGCTCGTTGCCGAGACTCATATATTTCAGATTAAACGGTGCCGGGTGACCGGCAGCAGCACGCTTAGCGCCCCATTCTGTCGTGATATCTCCATTGGCATATTCAATTAAATCAAGAGCGTCCTGAATATACGGTTGAATTTGATTTAAAGGCGTGTTCGGACCGCCAACCAAAAACTGCTCCACCATCCCGACATTGACTACCGGCAGCGGCTCCGAGCCCAGATCTTCGGCCAACAAGAAATACTCATAGAAGCCTAGACCGCCAGATTGATTTTGGGTAGGCGCAGCTCCTTTCTCGCCACGGTTGGCCGTTGACCAGAAATTGATGTTATTGGGTCTCTCCGCTACATCGCCAATCGTGTTTTTCCAATTGTACGCATTGGCCATATTTTTACCGCCAACGATCGCGCCGCCTGGAAATCTTAAAAATTTTGGATTCATGTCGGCAAGCATCTGAACAAGATCTGCCCTAAGACCGCCGGGGCGATTTTTCCATGTTTTTTGCGGGAAAAGCGACACCATGTCAAAATCGATTTTGCCTACATTTTTCGTCTTAATAAACAGCTTTGCATTCACCGCTGAATCGCTGGCCTGTATAGTTCCCGTCACTTTTTTCCATGTGCTCGTAATATCCGAAGCTGCAATGTCAACCTGACCGTAGGACTGAGTCCCATTCGGATCCATGACACTGACCGTAATCGGCTCGGTTAACTTATCGCTGCTTCGCACATAGACGGAAAAATCGTAACTGTCCCCTTTCTTTACCGCCATTCCGTCGTATCCGTCATTTGAGAATCCGACGCCATTGCCAGGTGCAGTCACATTTAATTGCAGGTAGGTTGGGTTTTTCGCATTTAGAGGATTTGTTTTCAGCGCCGTTATCGTACCTGTTCCCGTGCCGGTTTGTACTAATTTCCAAGCAAACAGCGGGGCGGCAGTGGAGTTAGCCGTGCTTCCGGTAGCTGACAAGAATTCGAAAGAACGGTTCTCAACAAGCTCGGCATACAGGCCCCCATCCCCTGCGTAGTTAATATCCTCCAAAAATATTCCGTTTAAATTTGGACTGATGGTAGCTCCCCGCTGCGCCGCATTAACATCCAGCTGGTAATCGACAGGATCCGCTGCCAACGCCGTTCCGGAAGAGGCGATAAAGGGAACCGCAATCACAACGGACATGAAAGCCGAACATACTTTCGAAAAAAGTTTCACGCTGCATCACCTTTCTGTTTTTGTTCGAATCGCCATACGTCCTATTCCAAAAAAAAGGGGAAGATGGCTGACAGTCCACCGTCTCCCCCTATCAAGCAATTAGTTTTCCAACATCCAATCGTCGATAATCATTCTGGCAACAGTTGCCAAGACTTGAATATCAATTGTGCCTGTGTTGTAAATATCCGCTTTCTCAATTAGATTCCAGTTTGCGTCCGTTGACTTCGTACCGTAGTACTTGGCAATGATGGACAGGTCTTTAATCGAGATTTTCGTCTCGCCAGGAACCAGGGTAATGAACTGTGTCGCGAATGTTTGCAGGGCAGCTTGCAGCGCGTCTTTCGCTGCATCCACTTGCGGCTGTCTGGAAGATGATTTTTCCAGTACATCTTTGGCGCTTGTAATAGCAGCAAGCAGTGTCGCTTTGGAACCAACCTCGTACTTGCCGAGTTTGTCGCCTTCAATCGCTGCATCATACTTGCTTTGCGCGCTGAGAACGGTTTCGGCTAGTTCAGTTTTATTAACTGTACCTGGTTCTGGATCCGTTTCCGTAATCACGGAGTTGCTGAATGTTGTCACGGCAGCATTCAAAGCGCTTAATGCGTTTGCTACTTCCGTTTGTGTCGATGCCGCATTATTGCTTACTGCGATTGCGCTGTTAATCGCTGTTAACAAGGCTGCTTTCGAACCGGCCGGATATTGTCCGACTTGTGTGCCTTCGCTCGCATTGTCATGCTTCGTTTGTGCAGCAGCAATTGCCGCATTCAACTCCGCTTTATCGACAACGTTAATTTGAATGTTGAGCGATACGCCAGGTACTTGTATTGCTGAACCTTCGTTCGAAACATTAAAGTCAATTAACGATACGGTTGTGATTCCCGGCTCTGCACCGGCTTTCGTTTTGGCATGCAGCGTTAACAAGTCACCCGGTTTGCTTATCGCATTGTTCGCGCCGATACTGGACAAGATGATGCGAATTTCACCTTTTTGAGCCTTAACGGCTGTACCCAAGACACTAAAATTGTCTCTCAGCGTGCTAAGCGCACTGTTCGCTAAGGAGACGACATTACCATTCGAAACCGTATCGAATTCCAGTTTGGATGGGTCGAATTTCACAATGACATCCATTGTCGTAAAGCTGGATTGCAGACTGCTCACACCAACAGTCAAATCAAACGGTTGTGCTTGATTCACAGCTTCAGGACCAATTAATGTCGATGTAGTTACAATCGGATTTCTTACTGTCACATTGGCAACTGCCTTGATCGTTGTGCCTGCAACCGTACCGTTTACACTAAACGTACCGGCCGCAGCATACTGCGCAGGGTTCATTGCATCCCAAACGACATCTAGCGATGCTGTAGTCGAATCGTTATAGTTCACGGTTACAACAGCCGGCAATTGTGGCGCTACACCAGCGGTTGTTGATACATCAACAGGATTAATGCTTGTGATTACGGCTTGTGCCGCTACGACGGTTACGTTGGCTACTGGTTTAATCGTAGTGCCCGCAACTGTACCACTCACACTGAACGTACCGACGGCAGCATACTTCGCTGGATCAATCGCAGCCCATGTGACATTGACAGGCGACGTTGTCGTATCGTTATATGTCGCATTGACGGTATTCGGCAATACTGGCGCTACTCCCGGATTCGTCGTTACATTTACCGGAGCAAAGCTAGCAATTGCTTTAGCGGTTACCGTTAATGTCAATTTCGCGACAATCGATGTACCCGCAACCGTACCATTAATCGTAATTGTACCTGCGGCAGCATATTGCTCCGGAGCTATGCTCCATACGACGTTTACAGGTCCGGATGTACCGTTATCGTATTGCGCTGTTACCGTAGGCGGCAATACCGGCGCTACACCAGCGACAGTGGAACTGGTTGAATTTGCAATGGATGTAATCGTTCTCGGATATACAGTCACATTGACTTTGGCCAATACGGAAGTGCCTGCCACATGACCAAGGATGGTGAATGTTCCCGGTTGGTTCAATAAATTAGGATCATAAGCATCCCATGTTACTTTAATGTTGATATTATCCATGGAACCATCGTTATAATAGGCTTCGATGATCGTTGGCAGCACTAGAGGTTTGCCGGCTGTGATCGAAATGTTCTCATCTTGAATGCTGTTAATCGTTACATCGTTCGTTACCCGTACAAAGACCGTAGCTTCAGCCTCAATATTAGTTCCGTCCACTGTACCTTTTACTACAAAACTTCCTGGAGTTGCCACTTGACTTAGCGTTACGGCATCCCAGATGACATTAGCAGCGGCCGTCGAGCCATCTTCGAAAACTTTGGTCACGGTTGGCGGCAGGACAGGCAGCACATCATGCAGTGTGCTTACTTTTACAGGTTTAACACTGGATGTCGGTGTCGCGTAAACTTTCCATTCCAAAATTCCCGTCCACTGTGTCCCTCTGGTGATCGTCATGCGCAATTTAGTTGTCGTGATTGGCGAGAAAGTTGTTGTATTGTACTTATTGAGCGCAACGCCATTGCCAACTGCGTTCGGAACATCCACGTAGTCTGTGCCGTTCCAATATTGCAGCTTACTATCTGTTGGTGCCAGAATACCTCCGTTATCCGTCCACCAATACACATCCGATTTCGAGATGTTCACCGGTGTTCCCCACGTGTATTCGACCCACTGCGTTTTAGGGGAGCTGTTCCAGTTTCCGTATGCGCCGCCTGTTTTATCGGTTGAGCTTGTCGGATCATAACCGTCATTGATCGCATTCAGATTTTCCCAAGTTGACACAAAGGAAGTCGACGGCGTTGCCGTTAAGGCCACATTCACGGCATTCGGAAGAGGATCTACCGTAACGGCGATATCTACAATCGTAGACAATTCACCATCTGTAGCTGTGAGTGTTAGCACATAGTTCCCTGCTCTGTTGAACGTAGCAATCGTATTGCCGGCTGCATCTTTGGTGAAGACCGCTTGGCCGCCTTGAACTCCGCTTTTCACAGCCCAGCTGGTATCCAGCGTACCGAATGGCAGACCATCGTCCGACATATTTACCAGCAATTTCGCTTTCAAAGGAATTTTCGCTGTTGTATCTTGCTGCACAGTCACAACCGGCGGCGTATTGACTGCATCCGGAGCTTTCACGCCCGTATTGAATACTTGGAGTTCCTTGACGCCGACATTGGACCCAGGCTTAGGAGTCATCATAACTCTTATCTTCTGCGCAGTAATCGCAGGGAATTGGATATGATTATAGTTTGCCAGTGTTGGCGTTTTGTATTGTTTCGGAATCGCAAGCCAAGACGATGTTGATTCATCGTAGTATTGAACCGTATACATCGATGGCTCTCTGTAGTAAGTTTGCGGTTTATCATTGTAATAGTAGATCTTGACATCATCGAATGTTTTCGGTGTTCCAAAGTCTGCTTGCAGCCAATCTTGCGCGTTTGTCGACCCTCTTGATCCCCAAATTGGCGGATTCGCGGTGAAAGAACCGGAGGTAAAGAAGTTTCCGCTTATTGTAAATCCTGTTTTCGCATTGGATGCTGATGTTTGAGGATGCGTATAAGAAGCTGTCATTGTTGAATTCAAAGCCAAGTTTACAGCACTGCCAGTTTCCGGTGTTAAATCCACACCAGCCTTCTGGAACAAATCAGCAGCTCTGTTATACGTATTCAAATCAACTTCCATAGCGCTTTTCATTTGCGTATTGCTGTTCTGTACCGCTACAGTTGCCCCGCTGCCGTCTAAGATCGATACGACACCTGAAGCCGAATTCCATTCCAAATGAGCCAGCTTATCCGTTCTAAAAACGAGCGAACCATTCACATACATCGAATATCCTTCTTGAACATTCGGATAATACTTGGTTCCGTCCCCTGGTTTATCCCAGATAATCGTGATGTCATTGCCATGATAACGCAGGTTGTTCAATGCGAAGTGGTCCCAACCGATGTCAATCGGCCATAATTCAACCGTTGCATCTGTCCGGGGCACAAGTCCCATAATATCCTCGATAACGGAATAATTGTAATTGCCGAGGATATTGTGGTGAATCCCGGATCTTCCGCCAATTTGCTTCGTCGTCGGATTCCAGTTGTACCAATACTCGTTGTTGTCCAAATAGTTAATATTGCCTTGATAAGCGGTGGCCCATCCAAGCCAGTACATCAGCTTCTTGTACATATCCGCTGTTATGTAAGGCTGGTTTGGATATTTCCTGAGCACTTCCGTAAAGAGCCTAATATTTCCTGAAGCGTTCAGATTGGCAAAGTTATTGGAACCGCCAACTCCTGCCGCAACGGAAAGAGCTTTATCCTTCTGGTTTGCCGTATAGAATGGGAATACAGGGAATTCATCCTTATCTGCCCAATAGCGAAGTGACTCCAAATACTTAGGATCGTCTTTAGGTACCAGTCCGTCCATTTGGAAGGCGTAGTAATTGTTAGCTTCTTTCCAAGGAATAAATGTATTGGTTAATAAGTCCTTCTGCAAAAACATTTTTGTTGAATCGTCCCACATAATGGATAAGAAGGCCGTCTTCAGCTTATCTGCAAAAGCGAACATTTCAGTGGCTTTCGCTGTATTGCCGACTAACTGGTAGGCTTTTGCGGAAGCCATCGCGTTACCGTATACGAAAGCGCTTTCAGTTCGGTTCTGATCGATGTTTCCTCTTTTTTCGTAATAGTGGAACGCGTTTCCATCCGCATCATTTCCTGTCAGGGAGCCCCAATCATAGTTAATGACGCCGTCTTTGTTCGTATCGAACCGATCTAATTGACCTTTCGCATCTTTCTCCGCATACCGCGCCAAGTTATTCAAAATTTTCGGCTGACCGCCATGCACTTCATACGTTTGGAAGGCGGAATCCCCAATGTATTGGGAATAGCTGTTATTCCAGTTGGACGGTTTCCCCGGATTATCTGTAAACAGACTGTCTCTCGAAGTTTCGCCGGCTGATACCCAATCGCCATACGAATAGATCGGACTTCTGAAATATTTGAGGTCCTGCATATGCATCGGCTGCGTTAAAACGATGGCATTATTATAGCCTAAAGCACCTTCTACGGAGATCGGGAACTGGTAATCATTCCCCGGAATGTTGGCATCGAGGAAGTTAAACCGGCTCAACCACCATCTGTAATAAATAATTTTCTTAATATTTTCGTCTGCAACATCCATATATGGAACGTTGTCTGCCCACCATTTGTTATACTCGCGCATCTGAGTTAGGTAAGCGGTATTCGCATCATAGTCTTTGTACCGTTTATAATCGACGAGCGAATCCGGGATTTCATCCGTGATGAAACCCATTTGGAATTTAAGCGTAATCTTTTGATTTGGCGCCAAAGTGATGGACCTGGTCAGAATGCCGTTGCTGGCTTTCATTCCTGTTCCACTGAACCGTGGATACACTTTGGTCAAATTGTTTCTCACATCAAACGTCCCTGTAAGCTCAGTGCCATCTTCGGAAGCTGTTTTGGCAAAAGGAGAATCAGCCGTTAGATCGAACGTTTTGGACGTTGTGCCTGTATTCGTAATCGTTACATTGTCGATAGCGACGTTGTTGTCTGTGATGAATTTGGTTTCTTCGAGCGTGTAACCGGTCGCATTATAGAAGGCTGACCAGTAACTTGGCGTCTGTATTCTTTTCGTCGCATCCTGCGTGAAGGTCACGCCGGGAATTTGAACCGAGTAGCCCTTTTGATTCAGCAAATCAAAATAAGCGATATTGCTGCCAAAACCGATGACCGTGGCAGAGTTCGTATACATATACAAAGCTTTGCCCCGTGTCATCAAATAGGTTCCTGTAGGATCGTTCCCTCTTCTGGTGAGGATGCGATCCATCCAGTACGAAGTGCCTCCTGCTGCAAGATCGGCTTGATACATGTCCATCATCATGCTTCTGCCGGCATCGAAAGCGGCTGGTTCAGGCGGGACCACCACATTCCCGGCTGCATTCGTGAACACAGGCATCCCAGGATCATTATTGTGTACAAAAGTAGGATCTGCTGCAAAAACCGTTGTGCTAAATCCTGACACTAATGAGAATACCAAAGTTGTCGTCAAAATTTTCCTGCCAATTGATTTTTTGAACTTACTCATTTGTTACCTCCTATTGAGTGCTGAGTTATCTGGCCATTTCTTACCCCTTGTTAATTGCTGCCCATTGAACATCTTCCTAGCGGAATGAACCCCCTGTTGCAGATACAGGGAACATTCCGCTAATTTTTGACCACCCCCTTAAGGTAGTTAAATGGCGATCGAACGGCACCAGGCAATAACGATTACCCTTTTACGCCTGTCATCGCGATGCCTTCTACCAAATGTTTTTGCGCTATGAGGAATAAGACTAAAGACGGCAATACAACGACGCTTGTCGCTGCCATCATATAATTCCACTGCGCAGAGTACGTACCTTGGAACAACGTCAATCCAAGCATTAACGTGTAGTTTTTCTCTGATGTTATAAAAACGAGCGGGCCCAAATAATCGTTCCAACTCGCAAGAAACGTCAACAAACCGACTACAATCATCGATTGTTTGCCAATCGGTAAAATAATCTTCCAATACGTTAACAAATGGCCCGCTCCATCGATCTTCGCCGCTTCATCCATCTCTTTCGGAATCGACATGAAAAATTGCCGAAGTAAGAAAATGTTAAACACGCCGCCGCCAAACCATGCCGGTGCAATTAACGGCACGAAAGTGTCCGTTAGATTTAACATTTTCCAACCGATGAAATGAGGAATCATGACAACGAAGAACGGCAGCATCAATCCGGTTAAAATCACGCCAAAAACACGGTCTCTGCCCATCCAGTTAATTCTGGAAAAACTATATGCGCAGAGCGAGCTGCTTAATAACACACCGATAATGGATAATCCTGTTACAATCGTGCTGTTGAGAAAATATTGAGGGAACGGGTGGCTGCTGAGAGCCGTTTTGAAATTCTCCCAATACATCGAGCTTGGAAAAAAAATCGGAGGATTTTTAAAAACCTCCCCCATATCGACGACTGCCGTTCTTACCATCCAATAGAAGGGAAAGAGGCAAATCACACTGCCGATGATTAAGATCCCGTAAACAAAAGCTAACTTTAATGTCATCATTTTTTTCATTTGCGGTCTTCCTGCCCTTCGTAGTACACAAGCGATTTTGAAAATTTAAAGAAAATCCAAGTGAACAATAAAATGATCAAAAACAAGAGAACTGCACTCGCGCTTGAAGTTCCGAAGTTAGAGAATTGAAACCCTTCTCTAAATAAGTACAGCACATATAAGTAGCTTGCCTTATTCGGTCCCCCTTGTGTCATGACATAAGGTTGAACGAACGTTTGAAATGCGTTAATGAAACCGATTACCGTATTGAAAAATATGATGGAAGAGCTCATCGGAACTGTAATGTAAAACAGCTTTTGAAAACTGTTCCCGCCATCCACTTCCAATGCTTCATAAAGGTGAGTAGGAATATTCTGAAGACCGGCTAGAAAAATAACGATCATATTGCCGGTAGTCCATAAGCTGACCAGGATTAACGTAGGGATAACCGTGGCGTCCGAGGACAACCACAAGGAAGTCGGCAAATGCAATGTGTTAAGCAAATAGTTGACAATACCGAAATTCGGCTGCAATAACCACAGCCAGATGATAGAGGAAGCTGCGAGCGGGATAATAACAGGCAAATAAAAAATGGCACGAAAAAGGGTTCGTCCTCTTATTTTCATGTTTAACAAAATGGCAATGAAAAATGAGAATACAATGCCGGCCGGCACGCTGACCATGACATAATAAAATGTCGCCTTGACGGCCGGATAGTAGAAAGCGTCCTTGCCAGAAAGCAAATGCATGTAATTGTCGAACCCGACCCATTGCGGAGCAGAGACAATATTATACTTCGTAAAACTGAGGTAAACCGTGTACAATATTGGCCCAATGACAAATATGAGAAATCCTAACAGGACAGGTGAAGCGAACAAAAGTCCGCTTATCAGTTCACGTACAGCCCGTTTCTTGACCATCTTTGTAGATGAGGTAATGACTTGATTTTGTTCAACACCAATCTCCATCGCGATCTCTCCTGCACTCATTTATCTGATTAGCCGGCAACGCCAGATTTGCCGGCTAATCATGTCTATCACGCTTTGCTGTCCGTTAACGTTGATTAGTTAGAACCAAATCTGCCCTTTATTTCCGGTTGAACTTTCGGTGCAAGATCTTTTAGCGCTTTTTCTGCAGTTGATTTCCCCAACCAAACCGGATCAAGTGCCGAGAACGTCATATCCGTCACTTTCCCGAAGTTCATCAAATAATAACCTGGGCTTGCAACGCCGTTATTCAATAAGTTGTTCATAAATGCATCTTTGAAGCCTTCCGGATGCGCAGGATTATTTTCAGCCCATTGTGACACCAAGGCAGGATCGGTATACCATTTTTTCATCGTCGGCATCCACAAACCGTCTTTGTACAAGTCAATGGCACCCGCTGGATCCGCTAAAAACTTAGTCAGCATCCATGTTTCTTCCAAATGCTTGGTCGATTTATAAATGACGCTTGCACCGCTAATTCCCATCGCAATGCTTCGTTTCATCTTCGGCAATGCGCCAATGCCATAGTTAACTTTTGCCGCTCCAAGGTCAAGGTTTATCCATTGTCCATGCATGCTCATCGCTACAATTTTGGATTGCAGGGCAACCGCCTGGGATGGAATCGACTTCATTTGCGTAGGTGACGGAGCCACATGATATTTCGTAATTAAATCGGCGAGTCTTTGAACGGCTTCAACCGCTTCCGGTTGGTCGAGCGCGAAAGTTTTCCCATCTTTCGAAATGATGTCGCCGCCGTTATTGACGACTTGAGCCATAATCGGTCCCCACCAGCTTTCGAAGGAAACGCCGAATTGTTTGATGTTATTCGGGTCAAAATTCGGGTCAGCCGCATTTTTGCCATTTTTATCGAGTGTTAATTTTTGAGCTGTGGCGACAAATTGCTCCCATGTCCACGCATTTTCAGCTTTAGCCGGCGGTACGTCCACTTTTGCCTCGGCAAACAAATCTTTATTGTAGAAAATGGCAAAGGACTCTGCTGCCGTACTTATCGCATACGTATAATTAGGTTTTGTGCCGTTGAACCATATGTAATCGAGAAAATCTGATTTCTTCAATTCTTTATCCGTTGCAAACAGATCGTTGAAGTTAACAAACTTCTCTTCGTTTTGCCATGCTTCCCCTAATTCCGAGTGCATATAACCGGCATCGGGGGCTTCGTTGCCAGCTACCATGGCCGTAATTTTCGCATCATAATCCGATTCCGGAATGAACACAGGATCGACCGTAATCCATGGGTATTTCTGAGTAAATTTTTTCGTGGCATTCTCGATCGCTGTCTTTTCTTGCGGGCTTCCCCAATACGTGTACTTTAATTTGACGGGGTCTTTCTTCGCCTCAGGCGATGCAGCCGCTTCTTTGCTTGGCCCAGGCAAGGTTGTTGCCGCAGGTGACGGTGATGTTTGCGCCTCTTTGGTACTGGTTGTACAGCCGGTAAGCGTCATCATGGATGCGAATAAAACAACGAGAGAGCGTTTCATCATTCTTTTTTTCTGTTGCAATTTGTTTTCCTCCCTTATCACTCTAAGTTCTTCATAAGGTTTCGCTTATGTAATTACAATATATCGAATGCGCTTACATCTTGATATTCGAAAGTTTTTGGTTTAGTGGATTATTCTTATATTTTCATCATAAATGTCTCTACGCTAAAAAATATCCACATCGCTCTCGATAATGCGATACGGAAACACAATATGAACGTTCGTGCCAACGCCAACTTGGGAGTCAAAGGAGACTCCATACTCCTGGCCAAACAAAAGCTTTATACGTTTATCGATATTACTAATCCCTACGTGCTCCGAATCGTTCTCCATCATCTTTTTCATTTGTGCGCTGCTAATTCCCTTTCCGTTGTCCTGCACAGTAAAATGCACGGTCGTTTCGTTTTTCCTGCCGATAATACGAATCATCCCGCCTTTTTCCAACGTGTCAAATCCGTGAATAATCGAGTTTTCGATAATCGGCTGAAGAAAAAGCTTAGGCACCGTACAATTATTTAAGAGGGGATCCATATCATAGTGAACGCCAAATATGCCCTCATAGCGAGTGCTCATAATATGCAAATAGCCTTTCAACCATTTCATATCTTCTAAAAGGGAGACGGCTTCTTTTTTATTATGCACGGTATATTCCAGCATCGTAGATAGGCTAATAATCATTCGGCTAATGTCTTCCTGATTTTTGTCTATCGCCATCCAGTTGATAATATTTAACGTATTGTAAAGAAAATGAGGATTGAGCTGCAGATTCAAGGCCATAATTTCCGCCTCTTTTTCCCGCAATTTCACCTCATAATTCTCGGTAATCAATTGTTGTATTTTTTCATTCATTTGATTAAATTTGCTGAATAGAAATCCGAACTCCTTATCCGACAGTTCCGGCATTTTGGTTGTGAATTTCCCAAACCCAATCAAGTGAGTAGCCACTAACAATTTCTTGATCGGATTCGTTAACCAGCCAGCTAGCAAATAGGCGATAATAATCGATAAAACCATTAGGAATATGCTTAGATACAATGTATATGTCCGCAAATTCGACAAATTCACAATTAATTGGTCATACGGCACGAAGGCAGCCGTCATCCAGCCGGTTGTTTGCATGCGGTCAAAACAGACCAGCATTTTTCTTCCGCCAACCATGCTGATCAGCGAGCCGCTATTTTGCAGTTCGGCATCTTTGAACCATTTGGAATCGATGTAGGATTTGATATGATTGGATTGCGATGGCGAGATGACTCTTCCTTCCCCAGACAGTACATAGGTATATGCCCCAGTGACAGGAAGGCTGTCGGCAAACACGCTATGAAACAAGTCCGCCTTCACATTGATTAAAAGGACAGGCCGTTCAATGCTTTCATCCATATAATGGATGGACCCGTTTTGGAAATACGTGCTGTTAATCGTGCGGGCAGCAGCAAACAAACTGTATTCGTCGTTCTTCAATATTTCTCCGCTTTTCACGATTTCGGACACTTCGTAATTGGGAATCCAAACGAGCCCGCCCTGCGACAGCTTTGCTTTATTATATACACTGGAATCAAGCACTTTTTCTTGGGAAATGGAAACATTGGTGCTTCCGAAAGTGAAATAGCTCGTTAATAGATTAGCGGAATAAATATCCCCGTTTTCAATAAAATATTGATTTAAAATTTCCTTAATTCGCTTATCGCTTTGGAGTAATTGAATGTCATCCTCTTTTTTCATAGCCTTCAAGAGTGCATACAATTCGACATTGGAAATCGTGGATAATGTACTTTCTTGTAATTTGTAAAGCTTATTATCAATAATTTGATTATCTTTCTTAACAATTTCATAAATATGTTTACTGGCATTTTCCAGAATGATTTGAGAGCTTGTGCTGTAAAATTTCAAACCGATCACGATCGATGGAACCGTAATAAGCAAAATATAGGAAATCGTTAATTTGTCCCTGAACCTGAGCTTATTCATGAATCTGCCTAGGAATTTAACGCTTGGCCTCACTGTGCATCAACTTCCTTCATCATTTATTCGCACTGGACATGTTCAAAGCAATTCTTCGGTATTCCTCCGGTGTTACCCCGAATTCCTTTTTAAATACCCGATTGAAATATTTCGTATCTTTAAATCCGATTCGCTTGGAAATTTCATAAATTTTAAAATCCGATTCCTCCAGAAACTCCTTCCCTTTTCTTAAACGTGTCCGAAGCAAGTATTGGCTGAACGAAATTCCCGTGTTGACTTTGAAATAATGACTAAAATAACTTGTGTTAAAATAAAACTTGCTCGCCATTGACTCCAAAAACAGATCTTCTGCGTAATTTTCCTCGATATATTGCAAGCATGTCTTGATGATCATTTCCTTTTTCCAATTTCTTGTATTTAAAATGTTATCGATCATTTCGTTTAACAGCTCGCTTACCGTATTTCGCATCGTTGAAAAGAACGAACTGTTTTTCATCGTTTCTTCGGATTTTTTCAACAGCTCTTTGTAATAATCTTCTGACATCACATCTTTAAAATGATGAATCAGGTGCAAAATCATGCGCAGCATAAAATCTTTAAAAGCATCAGGCAATGGCAGCCCATTGCTTATCTGTTTATCGAAAATCGCATGAATCAAGCGAACGGCTTTCTCTTTATCCGATTCTCGGACAGCATCCTGTAGTTCTTCCTCTTCCCGGTATTTCGTAAGAACACGATCGCTTGCTGCCGGGATAATATCTTCCAATGAAATAACAATCGCGCTTCCGAGGAAAAACTGATAAGATAACGCTTTTTTGGCATCTTCAAATGACGGATTGATTCGTTTTAAGACGTCCTCGCATTCGCTTCCGAGCGCCATCGTCAATTCCAAATCGAATTTTTTCATACTTCGGATGCATGCTTGCATGTTATCGAGAGTTTCTGTTGAACGAATATCGACTGTTTGGGTTGAAACTACGGTAACAAGAATGGTTCTTTTATCCTCCAAAAAAAAGGAAACCGACCGGGTTAAAGGCCCCAGGGATTGTTCCACTTTCTCCTTAACCATTTGTCGCATCTGGGATTCATCGGTCCTTGAGCTTGATTTGGCCGCATTGATTTCTGTCAGCAGAACGGTGCCTTTTCCGATAATAGGAGGAAGCAGCTTCTCAACTTCTAATAGACGGTTTCCCTCCAGATGTCCTGCTATCCATTGATTCATCAAGTGATCGTTGTAAATGGGGAGCGTTTGATTCAGCTTGGTCATTGTATATTCATTTTCTTGCAGCTGGGTTTGATTCGCCAGTATCGCTTTTTCGATTTTATCCAAGGTATGTTCCATCGTTGTAACGTCCACAGGTTTGAGTAAATATTCACATACCCCTAGACTTATAGCCTTTTGGGCATACTCAAATTGTCTGTAACCACTAAGAATAACGAGAATTGGCGGCTTATCGTAAGATTCAAGTCGTTCAAGAAGCTGTAACCCGTCCATTTGGGGCATGCGGATATCGCTAAAAACAATGTCGATTCGATTGTCTGCCAGTATCGTAAGCGCATCGTTCCCGTTTTTGGCTTTAAACACTTGATAATTCGGTTTTAATTTACTGATCAGGTTCGCAAGTCCATCCCTATGCCTGGGTTCATCATCTACAATTAAAAGATTGTACATTGAACTACCCCCCTTTTATTTATTTAATCCCATAGGAAATCTCTAAAATAAGGCCCACAAGCAACAATTTCACCAAAAAGGCGACACTTCCTGCTAATCCATTTTCTTTCGACAAAGGTTCCTTTGATAATTCAAAAAGTTACAAAAAACTGTTTTTACAGCATACATATAAGCCGATTAGGAGTGTACTTTTATGTAAAAATTTGTAAAATGCAAAAACCTCTCCGACATGGAGAGGTTTTATTAACAAGAGAAATTTATGTGGTTAAGCCATTAATTTCAAACCAACTGCAGCACCCAATACCATCATGATGAACATAATTCGTTTCCAATCCTTGGATTCGCCATAGAACAACATCCCCACGACGGCTCCGCCAACTGTGCCGATCCCTGTCCAAATTGCGTAAGAGGTACCCATCGGCAAGCTTTTCATCGCCAGGCTCAAGAGCCCGAAACTCATGACAATGCCTACGATAAATATACTGAACGAACGGAAGTTTTTTGCCTTATTAATTTGATTCATTCCCACAACGCCTACGACTTCAAAGATCCCGGCAAAAAGGAGAAAAATCCAACCCATCAGACTGCAGCTCCCTTCGTATTATGCTCTTTCGTTACGAATTTTAAACCAAATACGCCGGATAAAAGAAGAAGAATGAGGCATACTTTAAGAATCCTGAACGGTTCTCCGAACAGCAGCATTTCCACTAATACAGTACCTGCTGTCCCCATGCCGGTGAAGACGGCGTACACGGTCCCCACAGGGAGCTTGGTCGAAGCGCTAATTACCAGATGAAATGAAATATACATCGCAATGATGGTGCCAGCCCACATCAAGGCCGTACTCGAATGTTTTAAACCTGTGACCCACAAAACTTCAAAAAAAGCGCCAATAAATATATAAAGCCAATTACGATTCATGTGTATGTTCCTCCTGCTGATTTACTTTTTGATGCCGCGCCAATAGATGAACCACGAAGCCTCGATTCTTTTGAGCGATCGTTCAGCTCCGCCGAACAGCAATTCTACAAACATGCCGTCAAGCACAGCAAGAAAAGCGATTGTCGCCATTTCACTTTTAATTTCAGGACTAAGGTTCCCTGCTTCAATTGCTTGATCGAGTACCGGAATTAACATGGCTTCCAGCGTATCTAAATAACGATAACCTTCTTTGACAATGATGTCATAGAGATGCGAAGGCGGGAAAAAGGCCACCCGCAAGAAAAATTTGGTGTTATCGTCTTTTTCGTAGCAATCGTGGTATTGGAGAAGAAAGCCATAAAGAAGCTGATCTATAGCAAGGTCTTTATTGCGACCAAAATAATCTACCGCAAACCTTAATTCTTTATCCAGCGCGTCGCCAAGCAGCGCCAGGAAAAGTTCATCCTTCCCTTTGAAATGCGTATAGATGGACTGCTTCTTAATGCCGACTTCAGCTGCGATATCCGCTAGCGAAGCACCTTCATATCCGTTCTTGGCAAACTGTCTCAAGGCAACCTCTTTAATTCTCGTGGCCGTCATGTTCATCATCCTTCCGAACGTTCGTCAGGATGATTGTATCACGTTCTCCTGCCAAGAGCAACTGATCGCAAACAAAAAAACAGCCCCCTCTCGTCCTCAGACGGAAAGGCTGTTTTCGCCGTGTATTCTCGACTATGCCAATTACACAAACATTTCATACAATCCTATGCAAATTAAAAGAACGCCGCCAAGTAAATTGAACCATTTGCCAACCAACGTCTTTGCAATTTGCTGTCCGGCACGGACGCCAATATCGACGGTCAGCAGAGAAAACAAGCCAATGAATATCGTCGTCATGATCGGAGAAAGTCCTGTCACCCCGGCTCCAAATCCTCCAACAACGCAATTGAGCGCCAGCGCAACGCCAAGTGTCAGCGACTCTTTCCATGAAATCACTTTATTACCGTCTTTGTCAGCTTTATCGGGACTGTGAATATATGAGGTAATCCCATTTTCATCGCGTAGGTTAGCGTTGCTTTTATAATCGGATATAACGGCATAAATCCCAATCAGGATGATCAATGTCCCTCCGCCCAAGTTGGCATAATTGCTGGGAATATATTGCGAAATCACCATACCTAAAGTGATGGACAGATAAGCCGCAATCATGGAAAGAATGGCAATAACTAAGTTGGATACAAATGGAACACGCGTAGCTCGTGCGCCAAACGAAACACCAATGCCCAGATTATCCAAATTCGCCGCAAGTGCAATTCCGATCATTGAAACCCAGTGCATATCACTACCTCCTCCGTATCTAGATGATAAGATATGCACCATGCGCCCAAAAGTTTCGTTCTCCGCTCTCCTCCTTTAACGGCTTTCCAGATAAACTTTGTCCCCGACATGAATCTTCCCCGTTCTCTTCACGGAGGCGTAGACGCCGAATTTTAAATCAGCTTCTTCGTTTACTTTTTTCAGAAGAGACACGTCACGCTCAAGTGTATTCGGATCGATCGTAATCAGCGTACAGCGTTCACACGACGAGTCGACTTGAAACTCTGCGCCGCCAACTGACAACCGCTTTCCGATCCAGTCTTTTTCGTGGATGCTGTCGTCATGTAATGCGATTATGAAGTTGGCTCTAAAACGGCGTGGATCTAACTGTTTGCCCCAGATTGCCTCCATTTTTCGCAAACTTCCATCGGTGATGATCAAAACTGATGCACTATCGACTGACATCAAATCCGGGCTATCGGGGTTAGGCGCTTTATAGCTTGCCATCGACATTTCTTTTTTGGAGTAGGTTTGAATTTCCGCTAACAGCTCCTCAGTCCAGCCCAAGGTTCGTCCATCCGGAGTTAGAACATGGATGCGATCTTCGACAAGCGCTGCCTTGTAAGTGAGCATCTTCGGTATCTCTCTGGCTGTGAAAAAGCTGTCCCAACCTTTCTTCTTCCCGTCAAAAAAGGCGCAAAACCGATCCCCGTATAAGCCATACGACTCAATCGCAACAACTTTCAAATCCTCTCCCGCAAATGATTTAACAGGAAACCGATGTATGGTTCGTATTTCTCCAATAAGTTCTGTCATCGTTGACTACATCTCCTTCTTACATACCTTACCAGACTATTGCTCTCTTATTAATTTACCCGGGATTGCCGAGAAAGTAAAACAGGACCGGTCAGCGAAGTTATTTCGCCAAACGATCCCGTTTCTTCTTCCTTTATTCTAAAATTTTGCTGGCAACGGCCGCTAGATCGTTAATGTCGATGCTTCCATTATGATCCAAGTCGTACTGTTTCACTTGCTCCCAATCCGGACTTGAAGCATCTTTGCCATAGTGGGCTGCGATAATGGCAAGATCCCCGATGCTAACTTTGCCGTCGTTGTTGAAATCGCCTGGGATGCCTGGAGCTGCCGGTGTCACTTCAACACTTAACATGGAAGGAGCTGCACTTGTTTCAGCACCGTGCTCATCGCCCATCGTTGCGTTAGCAACAGATATTACAGCGTTCACTGTCTGCTGAGTATCTTTAGATTTAAAGATCAATTCCAGCACCTGTGCATGCCCGGTTACGGCATGCTCAGGTCCTTCGCTGGCAACGATAAACCGCAATTTGCCAGGCGTTTGATTGACACTCGCAACCACATCAACACCAGGAATCAATGATTTCGCTGACACGAAATCAAAGGCAGCCCCATCGAAGGTCAAAGAAATATCCTGCGCGAACACGTTCTGTGTCAAGCCGCTTAACTCGAAGCGCACAGCGAACTCTTTGCCTGCTTGAACAGCGCTTTCCCCGGTTAAATGCGTTGCCGCATAGTCCTCGACAGCAGCAGACTGCGCTTTGATCGTGCCTGTTAATTTGTTCTCATCCGCTTGTTTCGAAAGCGTATTCCCGTAGGAGTTATAAATGTTTAAGTCCGACGCAAAAGCGGCTTCAATGGGGTAGGAACCTGCAGTAAGCTCAGGGAACGAGCCTTCAAAGACGAATTCGGTACCCGCCGAATTTTGGCTGGCCAATTGGAAAAGAACATTTTTCCCTCCGATTGTCCCTGTCAAAGCTCTGTTCCCGCTCAGCATGACGTAGCTGTTGAATACGGCTTTTATTCGCAGCTTATCGCCTGACGCATAGCCGTTTGGCTGTAAAGCTTCAAGAGAGATGGACGAAAGCTTTGGCGCAGGGCTGACAGCTTGACGCTGCCATTTCAAATATTCGACATTGAATTTGATATAACTCATGTTCGTATTGTCCGTTCCCTCGTAGAAAAGCCCTATTTCGCCATTAGACAAGTTAGCAAGGCTGGAATACGCATAAGTACCGTCTTTAACTAATTGCGAATATTTCCAATCGAACGCATACCGTGTTCTGCCATTTGGGTATGTTCCGTTTTCATTGATTAGCCCGACTCGGACTGTACCGTTAATGCGGCTGGACGAATTGCCGGGAGAGGCGAAAATAACGGCGTCTTTGCCATCAATCTTGCCGTTGTAACGAATCGCCGTCATTTGACAATATGCGGCAATAAGCGCATTTTCCGTCACGACTGTCGAATCCCAGGTTTCGCCGCCATCGAAGCTTGTCGCTATTTGGGCGTAGCCGGAGTAGTTGCGATTGAATAGCTTCAGCTGCCCGTCCGGCATTTCGACAACTTGCGATTCCGTCAGCTCATAGGATGAATTCGTAAAATCTTTCTCGTGAATGATGACCCCGCCGCCAACGTCGCGTCCTTCATTCGGAGATTCGCCGCGATGCCAAGTTTGGCCATGATCATCGCTGTAGATGACTGCGCTTGCCTGTTTGTTGTTATCGTTCAAGAAATACACGGGAAATACGAGTCTGTCTTTATGAATTCCCTGCGTTAACTGAATGCCCGATCCAGGGCCCGTACCGAGGAAAATCATCCATTCTTCTTTGGTCTGACCATTCAAATCGATAGGACCGGTCCATGTCGCCCCCTCGTCATCGCTATAGTACAGCTCAAGATATGAAGTTTTATAAGCTTTCAACGGCGAGTTTTGGCCAAAAACATTATCGATCTTAACTCCGTTCAAATATAGGTTCCGCCTCATATCAACCGTATAATTGGTTATCGCTCCAGCGGCATCGTAGACCTTGCCTTCTTCTCTTATCGTATATTCTTTAGCGGCAGAGTCGGTCAGGAACATATAGGATTTGCCGTTTATTGTTTTAAATCCGGTACCTTTATAGGCGTTAGTGCCAAATCCGCCCCCGAGCCCTCCGCCATGAGGGAAGCCGTCAACGAGAGAAAATATTCTCCCAGTGCTTTGGTCCTGCATGAGCGACATATCGATATTCGATGCTTGATCTGGGTAATCGTTGATGACGATTCCGTTCGTTTCCCACGTTGTGCCTTGATCGAAGCTTCTTCTTACGACAGCGTCAATATTGTTGGGTGAATCTGCCCCGCTGGTATTTCGGCGATCGATGCCCGCAAGTAATGTTCCTTTCTTCGTTTGAAGAAGCGCGGGAATCCGGTAGTAGCTGGAATTCATGAAACCGGGAGTGAATACGTTTAGTGGCGCCGTAATTTTCGCACCATCCGGCATTGGATTAACGACAGGCACCGTGTTCGTAACCCCGGTCATGCTGACCAACTCTTGATCGGCAATAGGTTTGCTGTACACTTCAGCAAAGTCAATATCCCCAGTAAAAGGGTATTGGTTGGAGCCGGCCGGTCTTTCAGTAAGCCCTAATTTGGCGCTGTTCGGAGCATAGATATTGCTCAGAAATTTGCGGGCAGACGTAGTATCCTGCTTCACCATTACGCCATCCAGGAAGTACTTGTATCCCTTGGCTTTATCCATGACCATTGCCACGGTATGAACTTCGTTCTCTTTAAGAACGAGAGCATCCGTTTTGACATGCGTGTTGACTTGCGTTTGCCCGGGCTCAGCATAGCGGTTCTCGCTGCCGATGGCGGTAGGCGAAATATAAAGATGGAAATGTCCATTTGCCGTCGTATTGTTGCTCAGCGAGAACAGAGACATAATGCTCGATCCTGGCGTATAGCGAAATCTTACAATGATCGTTCCTTCGTCCAATACCTTCAGCGCGTTTACTTTATCGTTCAAATTGGTTGAGCCGCCGCTGACGATATGTTGATTGTCCACTCTAAGAACCAAACTTGGATCCGCTGCCTCTGCCACAGTCGCCTCGCTGGCCATCATATTGGCGGGAAGCGAAAAAAGCAGCATTGCCACAATAAGAAATAGAGTCCATTTTCTCAAGCGATACATCTCCTCTGTCATTAGTTAATCGTTAATAGGATTGGCTGCGAAAGCGAGATCTGTGATGTCGATACTTCCATTTTCATTAAAATCGTACAACCGCACCATTTGATACATTTTGTATCTACGCAAATAAAACTGTCCCTCCCCCTTCCTACATGTTTAATTGTAAAACTTCTATTCTCACTTCGGTATCCCTTACATTTTACTTTGTATAGTCGTAACTTGACTTCTTTCCAAACGTCAAAAATCCCCCCAGCCAACTTGGCTGGAGAGATCTCTTTCCTAAGGCATATAAGTTACACCTTCTGAGTAGGAATTGTTAGCATTCCAGATGAGGTATTCATGAACATCGGCATCTTTCAAAGCTTTGATTTGAGCATCTACCTCTGCCTTCCCATAGGGGATATAATTGCCGGCGCCTAACCAGCTTGCCGTAAAATCTTGAATCCACGGACGTGAGATCGGAGGCGTCATAAGGAGAGCAAACTTTTCTTTTTCCGCTTTCATATATGCCGTAACAAGCTGATAGGGCTCTTTATCCGGTTTAGCAATCCCGAAATAACCATTGGACCAGTGACTTGGATAAATCATCGACGAAATGACATCAACCGAACCGGCAATACGGTTAAAATTCTGGCCGATACCCGGCGCTTCCGGCAATGTAGCGGAATATCCGAAGATATCTACAGAGACATGCACGCCATACGGTTTTAATTGTTCCTTGGCATAAGCCACAAAATCGCTGACAGCATCAACGCGAAGTTGTGTCATACGCGCTTTATCGCTGAAATCCGGCGCTTGAGGTTTTTTCAAGCTGGACACACTTTTTTGCGCATCTTCCATCGCTTTTTTATTTTCGTCGGTTTGTGCTGCATGGTAAGTATTAGCGGCATCCGTCACTTTGAGCTGCAAGGCAGACAATTCGTCTTCATATTTCTTGGAAGCTTCGTTATAAACATTTTCTTCTTGTATGAATTTCGCAGGCTTTCTATCTTTGTAATCCCCCATGGAATATTTCAAAACCTGGTCCCTGCTTTCAAAACCTTCCGGAAACCGGACATAGTCGAACTGGATTTCTTTAAATCCAAGCTCGGCGGCTAATTTGGCTGCTTCTACGTTATGATCCCATGATTCCTTAAGGAACGGATTGATAAACCCGTCACCGTTTGAATTACGCCAAGTGCTGCTGCCGTCTATAAATGAAAGATCGGGACGTTTTTTCGCCAATACCGTATCTTTAAAAGAAACGATGCGGGCGATGGGATAAATGTGATGCTGCTCAAGTGTTTTCATAAGTGTTTGTGGATCTTTGATGTACGGCTGGCCAAACTCAGCAAGTTTTCCCTCCGGTTTAAATGTGAGGTAACCGTCGTCATCCTTGATATCAATTACCATGGCATTGAGGTCGGTACTATCAACGAGTGAAAGCAGCTTCGCCATTCGTTGCCCGCCGGCTGACCACCCGGTTACATAGATCCCGCGTACGGCATCCGGATAGCTGAAGTGTACCGGAGGATCGAATGCCGGCGTGCTGCTTGCCATGGGTGAGGGGCTAGGGGTAGCTGCAATGGGTGAAACGGAAGGCGCTGGCGTGGTGGTCATCTCCGGCACAGCGGCCGTTGGTTGTACGGACGGGTCCGGCGTGTTCAAAGCGACATTGGCTGACGTGCAGGCTGACAACGAGAGTATGAAAATAAGCATCATACATAAACGGCCGTATTGATTCACGCTGTTCTCCCCTTTTCCCAAATAACTCATCATTTCTATGCCTCAATAATTGGAATATTCGTGATGGGGATAAACTATGCTGCCAAAACTTATTTTATTTAGATATTCCATCCATTTTCCAAATAATGTATAATAGTTTTCGAAAGGGTGATCAAGTATTGATAGTTAAAATGAGGCAAGAAGCTTTCGAAGCATTAGCTGATGGAGCAATCGAGGTCGCTTGTGTGGATCCGATCATTAAAGCTTATAAGGACATTCTGACGCGAGGCGGTGACTTCAAATCAGGTCTTTTCAAGGAGCTTTCGCGGGGACAGCAAGCATTGTTCGTTTTTCGGGCCTATTATAATCACGCACTGAAATCTGCTGCCGATTTTTATTGGTGGAGTGCCTATTTTATTGCACAACCAGAGCGATGGGCAGGGCTCAAGAACGGATTGCATTTCTTCGGCGATCATGCGGCATTACATGTATTAGAAAGTATGGAAAAGATTCTCCACCAAAGAAATCACGCCATGTGCTTAGAAAATTTCAAGGTATCGTTCTATGATTTGAATAATGATCCGGAATTGATGACTTCTATAACTCCATTGTATGATGACCTTTGCCAAGCCTCATTGAAAACACATCAAATCATCGGTTCATTTATTCGGAATAATCCACATGACTTTGTTCATATTGAGATGGATTAAAGCCGCATTAATCTAAAAAAAGACCGCTCAAGCCATATGGCCTGATGCGGTCTTTTTGCCGACCCTTCTTAGAAGCGTTTTGCAACTTCTTTCGCATTTGCAATTGCGTTCGCTTTAATTTCTTGAGCTTTAGCTGGCATAGCGGCCATACCTTCAACGAAAATGCCTTCGAAGCTAGGTACGCCAGTGAATTGCATCACTTTTTTCAAGTAGCTGTGTCCGCTCTCGAAGCCTGCAGCAGGACCTTCGGAGTATACGCCGCCGGATGCTTGAATGTGGAGCGCTTTTTTAGTTGTAAGCAAGCCTACAGGACCTTGCTCTGTGTATTTGAACGTTTTGCCGGCTGCGCAAATCGCATCAATGTATGCTTTCATAACTGGCGGGAACGAGAAGTTCCACATTGGAGAAACGTAGACATACTTGTCAGCGGCAACGTATTGGTCAACAAGTTCACCCAGACGGGCAACTTTCGCCTGCTCATCTCCTGTTAGCGTGCTGAAATCAGCGCCGGATTGCAGTTTTCCCCAACCGCTGAATACATCGGCGTCAATGTGCGGAATGTTCATTTTGAATAGATCAAGATGAATCACTTCGTCACCAGGATTTGCTTCGCGATAGGCATCTACGAATTCTTTACCGACCGCTAAGCTGTATGAAGTTTGGTGGTCATTTGGATTTGCAGTAATATAAAGTACAGTTGCCATGATCTCACTCTCACATTCTGTAATTGTATTTGTTACAATTTTGATTATAAACTTATTTTTAATAAGTTGCAAGCTAAAAGTAATTTATCTACTTTTCAGACAATTGTAAACCAATAGTAAGTGACGATAAAAAGACCCAGCCTGCGGCTAGGTCCTTGTCTAAACTCGTATGTTGCATGGAGACTACTGGTTCAAAACCTTTTGCGCTATCATCGCAAGGTCTACAATATCCACCTTGCCATCGCCATTCAAGTCGGCTGCTTTTGCGACGTTCCAGTCCGGACTGCTGCTGTCCTTGCCGTAGTGGCTGGCAATCATCGCGACATCGCCAATGGAGAATTTACCGTCATGGTTCATATCTCCGTCTGAAACGATGCCCATAATGCTAACAGCAAGCTCAGCCGCTGCAGCTTCTGTCTCCACGCCACCCTCATCGGCGATGACGGCTTTGATTACCGAGATTTTACCCGAAGTATTCGGAGAACCTTTCGCTGCAAATTTGATAGTAACGAATGGGATCTCTTGCTTGTTTTGAAGCTCTTTGCCAATGTTCGCCAGCAGCATGCGCACACGGCCTTTGTGATCATCGACGTATTTTAGAACGACAATCCCGTCAGCCGATGATTGAACCTCCTGAAGCTCGAATAAATCAGCTTGATAGTTCAACGTAATATCAGAAGCATACACGGTGTTCGTTACGTTCGACACCCCTAGCTTTACGCTAAACGTCGAACCTTCCGTTACGCTGCTTGCGCCTTCCAATGTCATATGAGCGTTCGGAATATCTTCATCTTCCGTTTCCGTCACACGAATATTGTCAAAAGTTGCATTAGCCTTGTATGTGCGAACTCCGATAGCACCTTCTGTAAAGGTACTGTCAACGGCACTTGCCACAAGAACGTTATTGACATAAACATCAATTTTGGGTCCCGCGGCAACCACTTTCAAGCGATAAACCGTGTCTACGCTGACCGAAGGCAGAGCCTTATTGGCCAGTTCGGTCCAATTGTTATCCAGCCTGCCTAGCTGAACTCGTCCAGCGAGCGAAATGCCTGCATAGTATCCCTGCAGATTATCTATTCCGACGGTCGGATTGTTCACTCTGAAAATAACCCCCGCATTGGCTAAATCGGGGCTGGCGCTCATCGAAACATCGGCTTCATACGTGAAGTTTTGGAAATGGGTATCGTTAGCAACCGCTTTATAGCCTTCTCCGTTGATCACCGTGTAAACACCGCTGGCAGCGCTCCACACGCCGCCATACGTCGTCCAGCCATCAGCGTTCCCATCGTCAAAGTTAGCTAGAAAAGGCAGAGGCTTGTTGATTTTAGCGCGAAATTGCTTGACGGCCGCATCTAAAGAAGAGATTGCTTCCTTAATTCCATCCGCAGTGGCTTGAGCATTATCATACACTGCTTGGGCGGTTGCGATAGCCGCTGAGAAATGATCGATGACTACCTGCTTATATTGCCCCGGTCCATCGCCAACTATTGCTTTATCACGCATTTGTGCTGCGGCATGAATGCTATTCAACAGATCGGATTTATTCCTGTTCCCGATTAACTCTCTGTTTGCTGCGGCAACGCGTGCGAAGTCAACCTTTTCCACTTTGCGGTCATAGCTTAACAATCCGTTGATTTCGTACTCGACATCCGAGATTTGCGTGTATACGGCCGCGCTGAGTCCGGGTTTGTCTTTTAATCTTTTGAGCGTCTGAATATAGCTGATATACTTGTCCGTCAACTCTTCCTTGCTGTTCATCAATAGTTCAGCATAGACGATCAACGGACTGAATTCATGCCCGGGCACGCGAAGGCCTAAGCCGCCGTATTCGCCAAGCGTGGCTGCCCGGTATTCCGAGGGGGTCGGAGAATCCGGCGCAGGATACTTGTGCCAATCCAGGAAATGCCCGGCTTTCGACTCGTTATCTCCGCCTCCCGCATCATACCATCCGGTGACACCGTTAATGAGACGAGTCGGATCTGCTTTTAAAGCATGTGCGATAGCCTCTCTCGTATAATTCCCTCCATTGTCGAATTGACCCCACCCTTCGTTAAAGACAACATATACCACAATGGAAGGTGAATTTTGCAACTGTTTGATCATCTCATCGAATTCTTTGTAAAATTGCGGCTGCGCCGCAACATCCCTGCTGGTTCCGCTAGGCATGTCCTGCCACACAAGCAGCCCCAGCTTATCCGCCCAGTAATACCAGCGGGCCGGTTCAATTTTAATATGTTTGCGAATCATGTTCATATCCATACGTTTTTCAGCTTCGATGTCAAATCTCAATGCTGCGTCTGTTGGCGCCGTATAGAGGCCGTCCGGCCAGTATCCCTGATCCAAAGTTCCCATCTGAAAGACGAATTTCCCATTCAACAAAGGCCGCTGGATGCCGTCAACTTTCCCGAGCTTTATTTCTCTCATCCCGAAATAGCTGTCTATTTTATCGACGACCGTTTCCCCGTCTTTCAATGATACTTGTAGATCGTAGAGGAACGGATCATCCGGTGTCCACCATCTCGCATCCGGAACAGGAAGCAGCAATTCCGCACCGGGATTTCCGCTAATACGGCCTACTTCAACGCCATTCTTTAAAGCTACGGCTTCTACTGTTTTGCCTGCTCCATTGACCGTATCGACGGATAGCTTTAATTGGCCATTCCAAATATCAGGCACCATATTCATCCGCTCAATGCTTGCGGCAGCGACCGGTTCGAGCCACACCGTTTGCCAGATGCCTGACACGGACGTATACCAAATGCCTCCCGGCTGCATAACCGTTTGCTTCCCTTTGATTTGATCTCCCTTTGTATCCGTATAATCGACGACATGAACGATCAATTCATTCTCGCCTGGCTGCAATTGATCTGTAATATCAAAACTGAATGCGGTATATCCGCCTTTATGAATTCCGACCTTAGTTCCGTTCACATATACGTCCGATTCATAATCGACTGCGCCAAAATTCAATTTCACATGCTGTCCGTTCCAATTTTGGGGCACCGTAAAGCTTCGTTTATACCACATGAGCTGTTCTTGGCGCTGAATGCCCGATAGTTTAGATTCCACTGCAAACGGTACAGTTATGTACTCTTTCAGCTTCTGGCCCGTTGGAAGCGCATCCCCCTGTTTGGCAGGCTGGAATTCCCATTTCCCATTCAGGTTTAGCCATTGATCGCGAACCATCTGTGGTCGCGGATATTCCGGCAGCGGATTGCTCTCATCTACATCGTTTGCCCACGGGGTTTCGATCTGATAGGTGGAATTATTTTTAATGGCAAAATAAAAATCTTTCACAGGCTTGCCGCTTCCAGCGTACATAAGGGCGCCGCCGCCTGTATATCCGATATTCGCCATAGGGGCATCTTGGTGATACATCGGATAGTCAAACTCCATTTGGACCGTCTTCGGGTCGCCTGATTTCAGTGCCGCCGATTTAATCGGCCAATTGATCCCTGACACTTTGGCTGAAAGCTGCTCCCGCGCACTACTCCCCAGCTCCGCTAATGCCTCTGCAAATGTAAATTCTGCATGCAGACCGTCGGGCAAGACCGAACCGGAGACCGGACCGTTATTTTCAAAATCGACGGGTAAAGTGAACGCTTCCGCCGGTACGATTTGCTTCGGCACGCTTTGGCTTCCCCAGCGTAAAAACAAATTCGAACCGCCGGTATTCTGGAAATATTCAATTTTAATGTCATATTTCTGCCCTGCAGCGAGTGGAATCGGATTGCTCGTTTGTTCCTTATCCCAATCGTCCACCCAATGGTCGATGACTAGCTTGTTGTCAATCCACAGCCTGAACCCGTTATCGCCTATCATCCAAAACGTATAATTTTCCGAGTATCCCGGTGTAATCTGTCCTGTCCATCTTACATTTACATGATCTGTCTGACCGACCAGCGTCTTGAAAGCGCCTTCCAACGAACTGAATTGAATGTACGGATCAATGACCGTCGTTACTAATTGTTCAAATCTAAACTCACTTGGTCCTGAGTTCTTGTAATACTCCGCCTTCAATCCATAATTAGTTCCGTTGGGTAAGGATTCTGCTGCGTGGCTGATGGATCGGTTATACGAAAAAAGAATGCAGAGAAGCATAGAAAAGATAAGCAGTTGCACAAACCTTTTAGTCAGTTTCATTTGTATAACTCTCCTCTTTTTTTATTACTTGCAGATTTGTTGTTTTTCGATCCGAGCCTCCTTCCGCACAAAAATGATACGAGTGTATGACAAGCATATATGTCCTTCTATTCTTTTGTATTTATGTTTATCAGCCTTTTTTTGTTGTTTTTTGCTATTGTTTTTCAAATGCGGTCTGCACGCCATTTCTATAAAAAAAATAGCAGCGTCAAGGTTTAGAACCTTTGACACTGCTATCTTTTACCTTTTCATTAACGCATCCAGCTGCTTCGCCGGTTGAAAAACCGTATCGCCGTGACATACTTCCAGTCGTTTAGGATTAAGCTGCTTGACGATTGCGCTGCTGCGCAGAGCTTCATCAGGGTCTGGTGTAAACCGCGCCATGAGGAGCTTTCCTTTTTTAGAGTTGAATAAATCACCCGTAAGCAATACATCGTCTTTTTCATGATAATAGACGACATGACCCGGTGAATGACCTGGCGTGAAGTACGGCGTAAGCCCGCCGATCGGTGAAAGCCGCCCGTGCCCGTCCTCCGGCAACGGTTGCAAGACACCTGTAGCGACTTGAGCGACAGCTTTGCTTCTGCCCGGATAAGGGGTTCTCCCTTCTACAAAAGGGATTTCTATTCGATGAGCAAATACAGGTACAGAATGAACTTGCTGGATTCGCTTCAGAGTGCCGACATGATCACCATGTCCGTGCGTTAGCACAATTTGTTTCAGCGGTCCAAGTTTACCGATGAGTCGCAAGATGCTCTTAGCCATCCATGGAACACCCGCATCGACGAGCGTAACGCCATCGTGATCCACGACTGCCCAAACATGAACAGGGATAATCATCCATGTTCTCACGCTCCAAATATGCTCAGAAATTTGTTTGATTGACATCTCATCGATCTCCTTTGAGTTACGCCTGAAGAACGCTTGAATACCGCAGCCAATACGAGACTGTCCCAAGAACGGGTACCGTTCTTAATGCGTTCTTCCCGAAATATACGTATTTTCCATTCATTTTGATTGCAAGCGCTCTCTGATGAAAATAAGCAGCGCCTCTTTTTCTTCATTGGGAATTCCTTCTGTTAATCTTGCTGCGGCAACAGGCAAGTACCACTGATCGATTTCTTCAAGAAGAAGGTTCGTACATGAAAGATAGTGGTCTAGATACGTTTCCCCCATATTGTCCCTCATTTGATGAAGAACTTCCTTGAAATGCTCCGGAATACCCTCAGGCATCGTGCCATAACGAAATAAGAGCAGCGTACGCGCGACATCCCCGGCGGGTTGGCCAATCATGCCATTCATCCAATCGATGATCCAATGCTGTTCGCCGACCATTGCATTATCCGGGTGAAAATCTCCATGACAAAGTGTGCGACCGTTCGGCAGCTTCTCCAACTGCTCAATAATCGCCATTTTTTCAGAATCCGAAAGGAGTATGGCTTGTTGAATGTTATGTGCCAATACTTCTTTTTGTTGGCGAATCTGGTTGCTATGATCGCCAATATTTATTTCATGTGTATGTATGAGGACGTGCAGCTCAGCCAGCATTTTGGCGTAACGCTTTAACTCATGGGGATTCTGAACTGTCTTATGGATTAGCGAACTACCTTTTATATATTGAAAAAGGATACCGATTCGATCTTCAACTTCAATGAGCTCATAAACTTTAGGCACTGGAATGCCAAGTGAAGCTATAAACGTATTTACTTTATATTCGTACAATATTGCTTCCTTCGAAAATCCGGAATAATAAAGCTTTAGCACCTTTTCATCCGTTTGCTCGAAAATTTCTGCCGTCCTGCCCTCGCCAATCCGCTTCATTCGCTGTACCCCTTTCAAAGATTCATCTGCCTGTCCGTTCACAATCCTTCTAGGTTGGGTGATTTGCGGCAGAGCGCTGCCTTTTCTGAATCGCATGCATGCCCATAATGACGGCCGCGAGCTCGTAAGAGTCCAAATCTTGACTCTGATTGCTCAGTAGAAAAGCCCCTGAAGCAAACCAGCCGTTCACTTGTTCGAATTGAGCAACAAGCGCCCCGGAATCGTCGGTTATCTCATACTCCTTCGAAAATGCGGGGGAAATGATCTCAAAGCTGCCCCTTCTATCCGTTTCATACGTAAATTTCTTAGTGAAAAAAGCAAATCTGCTTCTTAAGACACCTAACTCCTCCCCATTGGCGCCGGTAACCTCCCATCTGTTCGAGAAAAAGGGAAAACCACCTTTGCACAGCAGTTCGCTTTTGGGCCCATATACATCGATTGCGGATCCAAAAGCACTCTTTAAATCGAGATGACCGATTTCTTCTTCCTGTTCGTTCAGTATTTCTGTCACGCCGGCATTAAAAAAATTATCCCGAAAATAAAGTTTCACAGTCAATCGCCTCCCTGTTCGACAACAATAACAACTTTTCCCTGCGGATAGCCATCTCCCAGATACTGCAGGGCGTCTGCCACTTCACTTAATGCATAACGCCGATCGATTACAGGTACGACTTTGTCAGCCTCGAAAAGCTCATTCATGATACTTAAATCTTCTTGGTTTGGTTTGTGAATGAGAATCTCCATGTTCACCTTGCTAATTCGTGAAATCAAAGGTCCCAGCAGCAGCAGCTGAAAGATTCTGGCCATAGAACCTCCGACCATAACATAAGTGCCTTGAGGACTTAATGCCCGCTTGCAATCGAATATCGACCGGGTTCCGATAACATCAAGAATGAGATCGTAGCGCTGCCCGCTTTGGGTGAAATCCGTTTGCGTGTAATCAATAACATGATCCGCACCAATTGATTTCAGCATAGTCAATTTATGCGTGCGATCCACGCCAGTAACTTCTCCCCCGAAGGATTTGGCCATTTGCACGGCGAACGTGCCTACGCCCCCGCCCGCACCGTTGATTAAAACTCGTTGTCCTTTTTGGATCTCGCCTTGAACACGAAGCCCTTGCAATGCGAGGACGGCCGCTTGCGGGGTAGCCGCCGCCTCGTCGAATGTCATTCCGGCAGGCTTCTCCGTTAACGCATCTTCGCGGGCACAGACATATTCCGCAAACCCGCCCCAACCGCATCCGGAAATGTCCCCGAACACCTCATCGCCAGGACGAAACTGTTTGACATGTTTGCCCACAGCTTCGACTCGTCCCGCCACGTCAGCTCCGAGTATGTTGTATTTGGGTTTGAGAAATCCGCCAAGACGAACCAAGAACGGCATACCTCTCAGAAGGTCCCAGTCCCATGAATTTACGGAGGCTGCATGGACTCTAACGAGTACTTCATTATCCTTGGGAGTCGGTTTTTCAACCTCTTTTAGCTTAAGAACGTCTTTAGTTCCGTATTTGCTATAAACCACTGCCTTCATAAAGACTGCTCCTTACTGTTTTGGTTCCATTGTAGAGGTGTTAAATCCTTTAATTATGAGCCAGATCGGAAATAGGAGTTCAAACAAAGCTCCCGGAATAAATAAAATCATGCCTGAACTGTAGCCGAAAAGCTCTAATATAGCGCTGGTTAACAATGATGCATAACCAATAAGCCCCAAGACGGAGAGCAAGCGTGGAATGAGTCTGGATTGCAACAGGAAATAGCAAAACAACAAACTATACAGACCAAGAACGATCATCGCCAACTGAAAGGCATAATAATTTCCTTGGATAACAAGCATACTTACCGCTTGATAATAGGAATCGGCCGGCGCTCCTGTATCTATATATGCCTGACTGAATTGGATTAGTAATAGCGGGGAGATTGCGCCTATAATAAGGATCACAGCCTCAATTACTCTGAAGGCAACGTATCCAAGAGCAATCTTTTCATTGTATTTCTTTAGGATAGGAAACAGGAATACGGCAATACCGACAACGGCGACGGAATTCACCAGTTCAAGAAGCACTCCTGTGATCATTTGCGTTCGATTCGGATAAACATGAATTAGATAGTTTGGCTCATTTAGAATGGAGTCAATGAATCCCTTGCCTGCCATGTACGTTACCGTTGCAACTAGAAACAATACTCCTGCCATTCTTGCAGAGTTAAGGTTTGCATTCATTTTTAAACCTCCAGCTAGTAATTTCAAGTTATCGCGCACATCATTTTCAAGCTATACATATCGCCAATTCGGGTTAAATCTGAACAGCTTTGCCGGCCTGTGCCCTGCATCTTTCGTAAACTGATTCGTTTCCTCAACCATGTTCGCTATTTTCCTTCGAAATGCAGCAGAAAGCAGCTCCTTCCCCAGCGTAACCTCATAAACTTGTTGAAGCTCCGACAATGTAAAATGCTCCGGCATCAAGTTGAAAGCTATATCCGTGTACTCAACTTTATTCCTGAGTCTCTCAATGGCATATTGGATCATTTCCGCATGATCGAATGCAATGCCATCTGAAACGAGAACCTCGCGTACAGCTTTTACGGCTTTTCCTGCATACTTTTCAATGACTTTAATAACGCCCTCCAGGATGTCCTTATCGTTTGAGAGCGTAATTTTTACCGTCTTTTCAAAAATAAAATCCTTCTCCAGCATCGTTTTCTTCTCTTCTACCACACTGTATCTCACGTTAAACCACCGCGCCTCGTCAGCATCATCCCCCGCTTTCACTTCTAGCGATTGGGAATCAACAAGTGCCATATACGAACAACTGACTACTCGCGTCCGCGGATCCCTTTGGACATCTCCCCATGTGTAAAGCTGTTCCATATAGACTTCATCAATATTCGTTTCGCTCTTCAGCTCTCGCAATGCGGCTTCATCCAAGCTCTCGTCATTCGTTACAAATCCTCCAGGCAATGCCCATTGCCCGATGTATGGATGGACTCCTCTTTTGACCAGAAGCAGTTTCAATGACTTTTCCGGTAATTTTCTATAGTTCTCTTTCTCTTCGCTAGTGACAGTGAAAATTAACATATCTACGGTAACAGAGGGTCTTTCGTACATACTGACATCATACCTCTGTAAAAACTCAGCTTCCGTTAGTCCATCCTTATCTTTAAGCAGCTCCTTATCCATGTAGATCCCCTAGTTTAGTTAAAATGTTATTGTTATAAACAAAATGTTATTATCATGGTGTTATAATCATTAAACCCTCAAATCCACTCATTGTCAATGGTTTTTTACCTTTGATCATCAACAAGAATGGCCTCGTCCACATCTCCAGACGTATACCGATTCCACGCCTGTTCATCTCCTCGCAAATGTTTGTCAAACCAGGCCAAGAGCATTCGCCTAACCTGCAATTTCACTCTTGGGCGGCTTCTGATGCCATGATCCTCCCCATGGAAAAGAAGCAGCGAAACTTCTTTGCCCATCGAAGTGAGTGCTGTGAACATTTGCTCAGACTCCGCCGCAGGTACGATGGCATCAAATTCGCCATGCATGAGCAGCAGCGGAGAATTCACTTTATCCGCAAGAAAGAGAGGCGATGAACGGACGAAACGTTCCGGATCGCTCCACGGTCTTGTTTTATCACGAAGAGAGCTAAGCCCATACTGATACCCGTACACGCCAGCTCCCCAATACGATGCCAAATTGCTGATGCCTGCCATGGAACTTGCGGCTTGAAACAGTTTGGAATCCGTCAGGCACCTCATGGCCAGAAAACCACCAAAACTTCCGCCATATACGCCAACACGGGTCGGATCAAGAGCTTTATACCGCTGCAATACGCACGATACCGTTTCTAAAATCTCAGGAATCGCGAGCATCCCCCAGTCATCAACATGGCGATCTGACAGCTCGCGTCCATACCCGGCGGTACCGGTAGAATTGATGACCAATACGGCATATCCGTTACTTGCAAGAAGTTGGTGAGTATCTTCGTAAGCCATGCTGAGTTGGACGGCTCCTCCGTACAAGTAAACAATGAGCGGGACGGTCCCTGGCAATGCCTCTGCCATCCCTTCTGGCTCATAAAGCCATGCTCCGGGAGCAGGTACTTGGCCTAGCGTTCGAGCCGGAGCCCATAAGATCTCTAAGGATCCTGTGCCCGTTAGAAGATCAGGGTAGAGCCTCAAAACCGGCCGCTGGACATGAAAGACAGCAGGAACGAAAGGCATGCCGTTATCCGAATGCACACAAATAACCTTTCCATCCGAAGCCATACTGTGGCAGCGGGAAGCCCCGTGCCCCAAAACTTCGATCTGCAGTTTGGACGATTCATCTCTATGTACTTGCGCTAATACCGTCTGATGCCCTCTTGCTGCAAGGAACGAAAGGGATGCCTCATTCCTCCAAAACACTTCTTGTTTCGCTGCCGCCATGCCCACCGGAGTTCCGGCACTTAATGCCTCTTGTGAACCGTATTCGCAAAGCGTCTCTTCTTCCAGATCAAGTACATACAACCGGGTGTCATAGGCGTTGAGCAGAAAACATTCCGGATTCATCGTTTCATGATGAAATGAGCGAATACAAACAGGCGAAGCCTCCGTTTGCGTCGATCTAGATGCTATATAGGCCAGATAACGCCCAGAGGGAGAGGAAACCGGAGTGCTCATAAAGATGTGAGGCAGCGGTATAGGTTCCCCTTCCACCTTTGTTTCCAAGTGAATACGCCTTAACCGAACTTGCGGATATGTACCGATAACATTGACTTGATCGACGAAGTACAGGGTATCGCCATGAGGGGAGAGAAAGCTATGATTGAATTCATAACCGGGACCGGCAAGCCGAACGACATCGAGCGGCTCATTCCCGGAAAAACATGCCGGCACATGCACAACAACCCTCCTCTTACGCCACCATTCCCATCGCTCAGGAATCTTCGTGATATGCCAGTAATCGCTATACGGAGGTGAGTCTGCCGCAGGAGGTGCATCGCAGACAAGATAAAAGCCTTTGCCAGCCTTATCCCACAGTAGCGATGAAGCATTAGAGAACAGCTGAGGGATAACTCTTGTTGTTCCATCTGCAACCGAGTAGATAACAATGCGATCCCCTTCTTCCCCGCTCTGAATGATGGCTAGTTCCTGTCCGCTCGGAGAAAACTGGAGTTCTCTTGCCCCTGCTCCGGGGCAGACCTTCCATAGCAGATTTATCGCCTCTTTTTCACCGAAAGAGCACAAATGGAGCGTATATACAAATTCATCCGCTTCCAAGTTCCACATCGCCGAGAGGAAAGCCGTATATCTTCCGTCGGCCGTGACAGCCGTCTCTTTGTATTCCGCAATATCCTCCAGATCCCTAAACGTCATCCTCCGCCTTCTCATTCGCCCGCTTCCTCAACAAACACCGTATTCGCATCCGTATGCTCGAAGCATACATTCACTGTTCGCACCTCGGAACGCGTTCGATGCAGAACGCCGGCAGGGATGGTCACATACTCATTGGGAGCCAATACAATGGATTCCTTATCTTGCAGCTCAATAATCAGCTCTCCTTCCAGAACGAGGAACAGCTCATCGGAATCGGGATGAGAATGCCACGGGTAAGTCCCTGTAAACACGGCCAGCCTTAAGCAGCTTTCATTGACAGTACCGATGATGAAATTCTGATAGTGAGAGGTTACCTGTTGGTGCAGCGATGTCAGATTTCCTTTGCAAATCGATGGATTAGTATGCATACTACGACCTCCTAATGAATGAAAGTGTAAAGTTAATTAACAAGTAAAAAGAAAAGTATTGCCAAATAGTCCCAAAAAATGTAAACTGACTTTAGTAGGCAAATGGATAAATAAGGAAAATCTTATAATTTCCATTATATCTGTCTACGAATATATTGGGAAGGGAGGTGAATGAAAATGATTAAAAAAACTTCCAAGAAGTCTGCTGCCATCCGCACGACTACTCCTTACATCGCGAACTAATACTTACTAGGAGAAGAGACCTAAAGATTAACTTTAGGTCTCTTCTTTCCATTACCGCCATTCATTTTCATTCCATTTGGAGGGATTTATGATGATCAACCATTTATCGAGAACGCGTGAGACGCTATATGCTAAACTGGATTCTGCATGGGAAATACTAGAGAAGCAAGAAAAGAGCTATCTATGTATCTATGGAGAATCCGGGATCGGCAAAAAAGATACTGTTAAATATTGGATGGAAGCAAAATTCACACAGGATACGCTCATCCACTCTGACGGCAGATCTTCCTCCAATGGCTATTTTGCCGGTTTGGATGTTCTTATACATACCATTTTGCAAGACATGCACGAGACCTCCCCCGAGTTCATTCACAAGCACGAACAGTCCCTGAAGCGGCTCTTCCCTTACCTGCCCGCCAACTATTTTGCCTTAGAAAAGGATCTGACCAATTTAGCGTCCCCTGACGAACGCACACGTTTCTACCATCATGAATATCAGGAGAAGCTGCTCCATGGGATATACGAGTGCTTGCTGGATGCTGTTTCTATCACAGGCCGGCAGTTCAAGATTGTCATTCATCATGCGGGTGAGCTTTCCCAAACGGTTAAGTCGTTTTTACGCATCCTCCACCGCCGTCGTCAACTGTCCAAGTCCGTGCGGATTGTGCTGCTTTGCGATCAACCGCTCGACCCTGATATGGAAGCAGCCTCGGTGATCCTTTCCTTTCCGCGTATGGACCGAGAGGAGTTCAGACACTGGCTGCTCCGCTTGCCTCAAGGGATCGGTATGCCGTCCAAACAAATCGATCTTCTCTATGAAGCGTCCGGCGGGAATCTGGCCAAGCTTGATGCGCTTCTGGACGGAATAGCGACCGGCATGGAAGTGAATCCCTATTTGCCTTTTCATGCTTATCTTGATTTCTGTCTTCAGCTGAAAGGCGAAAAATCGCGCTATGCGATGCTGAAAGATTTCATTGAAGGAAATTGCGCCTGCGATGATCCGATGACCATGCGTAATTATGCGACCTTTCATCCCGAAACACGGGCGCGACTGCATAGGGAGCAGATCGAGAAACTCCGTGAGGAGGGTCCTTGGGACAATTTGCTGCACCCGGTGCATGCCATGTCTTTGCTTACGCAAGCGGAACAATTGGAGGCTCTGGCTCCCATCTCCATCCAATTGCAGGAAATTGGCCTTTATGATACCTGGTTTGACATGTTTTCTCCGTACTATACTTCCAGTCACCTTCGCGTTCTTCCGGACGGCGAGCAGCCTCATAATTCGGTATTCATCCGGATGTCGTTCATTTTGTACTCGCTCGGATTATCGCGTTTATCCATTCCCTATTTGGAAATGTTTTATCATCAATTTCCTGAGAGCCACGCGGTCCCGATGATTCTGTACTCTCAGAGCATGACTTACGGACGCTATCAAATTCCGGTGGATCTGGCGAAAGCCGAATACTATGCCCTCTTGAACTTGGAAAAGATAGATAAACTGTTCCTTAACCATCCGAAATATGATTACATCATGGTCTTTGCCGAGAATGCGCTTGCCTATATCCGGGCCCGCCAAGGCCGTTTTGCAGAAGCCATTGAGCTGTGTACAAAAGGTTTGGGCCGAATGGATGAAATTTACGGAAATGAGAAATATGCGCTGCACCAATCCATCTTGGTTTACAACACAGGGCAAGTATATGAATTGATAGGCGATTTTGATAAAGCTTATGAAACCTATCAACATGCCATTGCGCTCGATCCGAATTACGGAGAGTACTACAATGATATGGCCAATTTGCTTAAGAAAGCAGGAAAGTTCACGGAAGCGTTGGCGTATTACGGCAAAGCCATCGAACTATGTCCGCCTTATTATGAAGCGCATATCAATCGCGCGGATTTGTACGAGAAAATGGGCATAATCGCGGATGCCGAAGCGGACTATCAGCGCGCACTCGTCCTAAAGCCCGATGCCGCTATCGCCTCGTCAGGTCTCGGTGTCCTGTACTACCAAGAGGGACGCTATGACGAATCGCTGGAAATGCTCAACCACACCCTTTACCACCAGCCTAAGGACGCGCAAGCCTATAATAATCGGGCTCTTGTTTTCCAGGAAATCGAACGCCTGCAAGAAGCAGCACAAGATCTGGATCAGGCCATTCTGTTGAATCCTAAATTAAGCGAAGCTTATAACAACAGAGCTATTTTGTATTTCAACGAGGAAAGGTACGAAGAATGTCAGAAGGATCTGGAATGTTCGCTTGAACTCCTGAAGGATCCTGATATTTACTTGAATCTTAGCATGCTTTACCGCAAACAAGGTCAGCTGCAAGAGGCTCTGGAACAGCTCCGCACAGCTAAAGAACAGTTCGGCGCTTGGGAAGCGATGGACCGTTTACGATTAGAAATTGAAGGAGAGCTTGTTTCCTAATGACCTCTGCCAAATCTTCGGCACCATCCTCCAGCTCCCTGGAGGTGCTCAAATCTTTATGGCCACTATATTTAGCATATGGGCTCAGTCAGCTTGGGAACTGGATGTTCCGCGCATGCGCTGTATACGATATCTTCGACAAGCAGGGCGGTGCCGGTTCATTGCTCGGCTGGACGATCCTGTGCGTGTATGTGCCCATCATGATCGGGGGAAAATGGCTGGCTCCTTTGTCGGACCGATTCAAAAGTGTCCCCCTCCTGATCATGTTGGATGTTATTTGCTCGCTATTATTAGTTCCGTTAATGATATGGGGGAATATGGGCGATAGATCTCATGTCATGATAGCCCTTGGCGTGATTACAGGCTTAAGCCTGTTAAACCCCTTGTTTACCGCGGCCCAATCGAGCATGTTTCGCCGATTAAAGCCGGAACAAGTGGTACCGGCCATGTCCCTGCTTTCCAACCTAACATGGGCAACCCACATCCTTGGAACAATGTTCGGATCGCTGCTGCTAGTCTTGCTCTCTTTTCGAATCATCGTTCTGATGGATATTATTAGTTTTGTCCTATCAATGGGCATCTTGGCTGCTTGGCTGCGACCTAAAGTTACGTCAATTGCGGAGGACCCGCATAAAGATTCGGAAAGTTCTCCCCCTTCCTTAGGCGATTTAAAGGTGAAGCGGGTCCTGCTGGTCTCTGTGTTCTTCCTCAATCTTGGTGCCGGAGTCATTAACCTGTTCCCAGCGGCGGCGGTCCGAAGTATTTACCATATGGATCAGGCAGGGCTAAGCCTGTTTTATCTTGTAAATGGATTAAGCGCCTTCGCGGGAACGATGCTTATCGGCCGGCTGCGCAAGAAAATTCCCGATTTCCCGCTTCTTGCCGCCTCCAGCTTCTTGATCGCGGTCTCCTTGTTTGCCATGAGCTGGTTCCCTTCCTTTTCATTCTCTGTGGCTGTCAGCTCTTGTATGCTCATGTCCGGTCAAATCTTTGGCGTGGTCGCCCATTCATTCCTGCTTACTTCCCATCGGCCGGAACAAGCCGGCCGGGCAGCTGGACTATTTATGTCCAGTACTTTCTTTGGCGTAGCGGTTAACGCAGGTTTGTTTTCCCTTTCCTTTCCAACCATTCAAACGGAGCCTTTCTCTTTATTCATACAGGTATGCGGAGGGTTCAGTCTGATTGCATGTATCATCATTTCCGTACACGAATATAAGAAACGTCAGAGTCTGCCGTCTCGAAACGACACCGAAACCCGTAATCTGTCTAACTAAAAGCAGCCCCGATGCCTCCTTGATACAAGAAGGTCTTGCGGGCTGTTCGTCTTTGAATTAGCGGGGTTATTCCCGGCAGCCTTCTCCGCTTGCCTTAGGTTGTGGACCTTCCCCGTCTTTAGTCCGGCTTCACAAACCGCCATAGGTCCGTTTTCGCACATTGATATAGAAGCTACAATAAAGACATAGAACGAAACAATGCCAATTCAACCTTATTGCAAAATAGAGAGGAGCCATATAATCATGAACAAATTATTCCGTTCGAGAGCAGACAGCAAACTAACAGGACTTTGCGGAGGACTGGCAGAATGGCTTGGATTCAATGCCACCCTTATTCGCTTGTTGGTCATCATCGCCGCTTTAAGCAGCTTTGGAACCGTCGTGCTTATCTATATCATTGGCGCCATGCTTGTTCCGAAAACGCCGCTTCATCACTATGATGTCACCCACCCTTATCACAATTAAACTTAGTGCCAAGAAAAAATAAAAAGCCGTCAGTTGGAAATTGGCAACTGACGGTTTTTATTTATCTTAAAAACTTACAAAGCTCATATCATGTAAAGATCCATTTAATTTGTTTGAAAGCGGCAGGAGGTTTGCGTATGCCTATCATGAGCGAAGTGAATGACGAAATTCGCCGCTTGACCCACTTGCTGGAGAAGCTGCAGCAGGAAGACGGTTCTTGGCGATTTTGCTTTGAAAATAGTCTGTTAACCGATGCCTACCTGATTATTGTCCTAAGGACGCTTGAAATTCCCGAAGAAGAGTTGATCAAACAGCTCCACGATCATATTGCAGCCCATCAGGAAGCGAATGGCGCCTGGAAAGTGTATCACGATGAGTTGGAGGGCAATCTGGATGCCACCGTAAATGCCTACTTTGCCTTACTCTATTCGGGATACAGCCGGAAATCAGACGAACCGATGAAGAAAGCGGCGCGCTTCATTGCTTCGAAAGGAGGACTCTTCCAGGTAAAGACCGTCCTCACGAAAGTTTTTTTGGCGATCGCAGGGCAGTACGCATGGCCTTCCTCGCTGACGATTCCACTGGAGTTTCTTTTACTGCCACCTACCGCTCCTATCAGCTTTTTTGACTTCTCCGGTTTTGCCCGCGTCCATTTTGCGCCTATTCTCATCATGGCTGACCTCAAATTCCTCAGGAAAACTGCCGCGACACCGGACTTATCCCATTTGCTCCAAAGCGCTGATATGACATCCCTGCCGGCTTCCCAGCCACAAAACCGCCTGGTGACAGAAGATCCCGAACTGCTCCGCGGGTTCCAACAGCTGTTAACTGAGCTTCACAGCGGTATCAAACAGTTAGGCAGCCTGCCGGGACAACTCCACAAACGGGCTGTACACGCTGCAGAAACTTATATGCTTGAGCGCATTGAAGCAGACGGAACACTTTACAGCTACTCGACAAGCACTCTACTCATGATTATGGCGCTAACTTCGCTCGGTTATGATAAGAAGCATCCTACGATTACCGCTGCACTAAAGGGACTCTCCTCAATGTTGTGGAAGCTGGAGGGAAAAGTTCACCTCCAAAACTCCCCTTCCACGATCTGGGATACCGCGCTGCTGGCCACAGCTATGCAGCAAGCCGGGGTTTCCAAGGAACATCCCACCGTTAAAAAGGCCGTCCATTATTTGTTTGGCATGCAGCATACCAAGTTAGGCGATTGGAGCCTTCATGTTTCTCATCCTGTTCCGGGCGGTTGGGGCTTTTCCGAGTCCAATACGATAAACCCTGATGTGGACGATGCGACAGCGGCTCTGCGCGCCATTCGCTCAACTACGCGGAGCGATCCCGCTCGCCAAGATGCATGGGACCGCGGGTTAAACTGGGTGTTGGCCATGCAAAATAAAGACGGCGGATGGCCGGCTTTCGAGAGAGGCGTCACCAACAAGCTCCTCACCCTGTTCCCGATTGACGGGGCTTCGGCAGCTGCCATCGATCCCTCTACAGCAGATTTGACAGGCAGGACGCTGGAATTTCTCGGCACAACCGCAGGCTTTGACGTCAAGCGCGCTTTCATCCGCAGAGGAGCCGATTGGTTGCTCTCGAACCAAGAAGAGGACGGTTCATGGTACGGACGTTGGGGGATATGCTACATTTATGGCACTTGGGCCGCCTTGACTGGCCTGATGGCCGTTCGCGCCGATCCCGATCATCCTGCTGTGAAGAAAGCCGCCGAGTGGCTGTTGAGCATCCAGAACGAAGACGGAGGCTGGGGCGAATCCTGCAGCAGCGATCATCTCAAGCGCTATGTACCGCTCGGTGCAAGTACTCCCTCCCAAACCGCATGGGCGCTGGACGCTCTTATCGCTGTTTCTGCAAAACCTTTGCCTGCTATCGAGCGGGGCATCCGGCAGCTGCTTCTTCTGCTGCGCAACGAGGATTGGACGACGCGTTATCCGACCGGTTCCGGGCTGCCTGGCAGCTTTTATTCCCATTATCACAGTTACCGGTATATTTGGCCCTTCATCACGTTGAATCACTATAAGGAGAAATATGCGAGCAAGAGCATGTAAAATGAACAATACAGAGCACTCCTGCGTCAAAACAAGGGCAACTTGCTAAACGAAGGAGAACTCTCATGAAAAAATTTTTCAAATCCCTATTACATTGGCCAACATTCCATGAACAGATGGAAACATATTTGGAAGCAACCGTGTTAAAATGGAAAAAAAGGCTGAATCCCCTAACGAACAGAATCGGATTCGGCATCTACTTTTATAAAAATATCACCATTAACTTGAATCGTCTAAACAAGGAGATACTAGAAATAGCCCAGGACAGTGTCAATCTGTCGCATTTTCGCCAATCTACATTTCCCAGCTTTATTTCGGTTGTCGATGGCATTCACACAAGGATGTTCACCAAACTGCCCAATCACGTCATCGCACAGATTACCTCATTGGTTACTAAGCTTCCTAGTTTTAAAGAGCTGCAGTCCATTTCCCAAACATATGGGTACAAATGTGAGCTTCGTTACAATCAAGGAAAAGTATTTTTCGGCTCGTTACAGATTCACTTTATCAAAGTGGATTCGCTTCCCGTAGGATTCGCATGATGAAAGGAACTTCTCACTCATGGAACATCAATCATCACGTATTCCCAGAGGCGCGGTGCGAGGTGCTGCTTGGGGTGTCCTCTTCATGGCGTTTTTCGGCACGCTGTGGGCAAGTATTGGCATTGGCGGACTGCATGGCTTGGGTTCCCCTTGGGTATTGATTGCTGCTGTTATCATTGGGCTCATCCTGCTTTCGTGCGGCATCTCCCTACTCGCATCGGCACAGCGTCTATTCAATCAAATGACAGAAGCAGATGCTCGCCGGTGGAAACGGGCTAGGCTCTGGTTTGGCATCGTCTTCACGATAGAAGGTGCGGCAATTGGGGCCGCTAGCGCCATCTGCAGCGCCACCGATCGCTTTGATCTGTTTTTTCCTGTAATGGCAATCATCGTTGGGATTCATTTCATTCCGCTCTCTCCCCTTTTTCAAGTCAAAACCCACTACGTAACCGGTTTGCTCCTCTGTTTACTTTCGATATTCACACTCCTGTTTGTTCCAGAAAGCATCATGCTGGAGAACCGGCAAATCATCACATGGTGGCTCGTGGTTGGCTTTGGCTCAGCTCTGATCTTATGGGGAACAGGCTTAACCATTTGGATTGCGGGCCGAAGAATGATGAGACGATAACCCGATAACAGAAAAAGCTCCTTACGGAGCTTTTCTGTTACAAATCATAAAGAATGGCATTATTCGGGTTGTGTTTTTTTCAAATACGCACGCCATGTGATACACCACTTCGCCGGATCATCAAGGGATGATTCATCGTTCCGGTGAACGGTACTGTTATGCGGAGCTGACCGCACAATTTCAGGCTGTGTGTAGGCTTCATGTGAGATATGCTCCAAGGCTTGAATGTATTCATCCAGATCCTCTTTGGAGTATGATTCCGTCGGCTCCAAGGTAAAAGGCTGCTTAACGATATACGGATGATGGGATGTCCAGTAGTGCAAGCCGAAATCGCACATGCGGCGGGTAATATCCTCGGTTGTGACACCCGTCTCCTCTGTAAGCTGCTTCCAGCTGTAGCGAACCTGTTCCAGGCGGCGTCCTTTGATATAGGGTGCGCTCGCTCCGCGGATTTGCAAAATTTTGTGATAGAGATAATTGTTGTTCAGGACGGCAATTTGTGCGACATCTTTCAGGCCATCCGGACCGAGGCTTAATATCCAAGCATAGGAACGGAGTACAGTCTGCGCTACGCCATGGAAGCTGCGGACCTTGCCGATACTGTCTTCCTGCTGGCCGACTAACCGATAACGGCTTCCATCGTAATCGACGAGCGGTCCCGGCAAGAAACGCTTGAGCTCCTCGCTGACACCAAGAGCGCCTGTAGCGGGTCCGCCGCACATATGAGGAGCTGCAAAAGTCTTATGCAGATTGAAGAAGCACATGTCGAAGCCTGCTTCCTTCGCTCTCGTGATACCAAGCAAGCCATTCGCATTGGCTTGATCGTAGAAGCAAACTCCGCCAGCTTCGTGAACAAGGTCGGTGAACTCACGGATTCGGTGGTTATAGATGCCTGTATCTTCCGGGTTCGCGACTACAAAGCCTGCTGTCCGCTCCGAGATTGCGCCCTTCAATTTCTCGATGTCCGGGAAACCGTCTTCGTCAGGGTGCAGCGTAATGATTTTGTAGCCCTTGACCGCGGCCGTAGCAGCTTGTGAGGGATGCGAAAAAATCGTTGTAATGATCTCGTCCCGCTGCTCGCCTTCCCCCCGCGAGTCATGATAGGCCCGAACGATCGAGGCCATCGCAAGCAAGGCCTGCGTGCCGCTGCTCGGCTGGAAGGAGAAGGCATCCATTCCGCTAATCTCACGCATGGCAAGGTCCAGCTTATAGAAAATCTCCAGCATGCCCTGAACGGAATCCGCATCCTGCAGGGGATGCAGTTCCATCATATGCGGCGTACGGATAAGCATTTCGTTGATACGCGGAATATACTTCATCGTACAAGTCCCTTGCCCGATCTCAACATTCAAATCGGAGCCCAGCGTCTCTTGGGAGAGACGTAAATAATGGCGAAGCACTTTGGCTTGCCCGATTTCAGGCAAAGCAGGCGCCTTGCTTCGCTTCATTGAAGCTGGGATCCGCCCGATACCGTCTCCTACCTTGGCGGCAATTCCAGCTTCCGTACGTGGCGGAATGACGCCGCGCTCCCCTTGGCGGTGAAGCTCAAATATGACGGGCTCATCCCATTTGGCTTGATGAAAATTACGAACTTTATGATCTCTGCGAATTCGTTTCATGGCGTTCCGTCCTTTCTCTCTATAAGATCATGGTTTACGAACGATGGTTTGAATGGCGTCTGCCAGACGGTCAAGATCCGCCTGCGCATGAATTTCAGTGACGCAGTAGAGGGCACATTGTCCCCATGACGGGAAAGCTGCCGACAAATCTTTGCCGCCGAAAATTCCCGCTTCTAACAAGCTAGCATTAATTTGAGCGACAGTTAGTCCCGTTTCGTTGAAATCAACGATGAATTCCTTGAAGAAAGCGGTCCCTTCGAATCGGAGAGATAGGCCGGGAATGGCTGAGAGCAGCTTAGCCGCGTATTGCGATTTCTGCATAATCGTCTCGCCAACCTCCTGCATGCCAGCTGGACCCATCAAGGCCAAATAGACACCTGCGGTAATTCCCCATAAGGCTGTCTGAGTACCTACGGACTCTTTCCCTTTCTCACGCAGTGCGAAGGATGTGCGTTCGTAGGCCACATCGCCGAATCCATATTCGCCTTCAACCTCCGTCGGCACAATGCCGAACAGCCTGGAAGGGTATTCCATGACATAGGCCTCTTCGTCGCGCGTCGCAATAAATCCGGCTTGCCCGCCGCCATAGTTCATGTGCATCCCTAGCGGTTGCAAATCTCCACAGACGATATCTGCGCCATATTGGCTTGGCGGCTGAAGTACGCCCAAGGAGATTGGGTCTACGCCAACGATACAGATGGCATTCACATCGTGTGCCAGATCCGCTATTTGCTGGCCTTGATCTTCAATAATGCCCAGATATCCAGGATTTTCGAAGTATACCGCAGCTATGTCGCTGGATAGTTTGTTTCGCAAATCATCCAAGTCCATCTTGCCCGTAGCCTCGTCAATTTCAACAAAACGCAGTTCCATCACAGGTGTGCAGTAGTTATGAATAATCATAACTTTGTCAGGATCCACTGATTTCGGAAGCAATGCTACACGGCGGCCTGTCATACGGCCTGCCATCCGAATCGCCGTTGAAGCGGCTTGAGCCCAGTCAAACGTCGGGACATTCACAACGTCCATATCCACCAGCTCTGCCATCAGGCTTTGATACTCGAAAAGCGTTTGGAATCGGCCATGATCTTCATAGGGTTCGCCGGCATACGCTGTAACGAATTCGGAACGCTGGTTGACTTCATCACAAATCGCAGGAATAAAGTGCTGCCAGCAGCCCGCTCCGAGAAAATTCAAGTAAGCTGCGCCATGCTTGTTCTTGGCGAGCACGCTCTCTATATGCCGGCGCAGTTCATATTCGTTCATAGCTGGAGGAAGGTTCATCTCCCTGTCTAGCTTCAAACTACCCGGAATGGCGTCATGCAGTTGATCCATCGAGGACAGTCCGATTTCTTTCAACATGGCATCACGAACCTCTGGTACGGTATTCGGTATATAAGGATGGGCATAAGTTCTGTTATTAGGCAAAGGTAACGCCTCCATTCATCGTTGTGTACGCATAAATTTTCAATCCACACCAGCTCTTAAGCAATGCCCCCGCCATCTACAACGAGCACACTTCCCGTTACCCATGAAGACATGTCGCTTGCAAGGAACAGAACGGCATTGGCAATATCTCGCGGTGTTCCTAATCTCTCGAGCGGTCGGCCGCTGGCAGAAGCTACGAGAAATTCAGCTTCGTTTTGCTGAAGCTGCTTTGCTTCGTCCCGCAGCAGCGGCGTGTCCGTGTCGCCTGGCGATACGCAGTTCACCCGTATGTTCGCAGCGCCATGATCGATAGCCATAGCACGCGTTAAATTCACAACGCCTGCTTTGGCTGCGCAGTACGCAGCAGCGCGGTCTCCTCCTTTTAATCCCCAGCCGGAACCGGAATTAATAATGCTGCCCCCACCCACTCGTTCCATGATGGGAATCATATACTTAGAAAGCATGTAAACTCCTTTTAAGGAAACATCAATGACGAGATCCCAGTCGCGTTCTTCCAACTCTACGACTGTTTTACGCCGAATGATCCCCGCATTGTTGAACAGAATATCAACTCGTCCATGCGCTTGATCGATTTCGCCTGCAACTCGCTCGCAATCAGCCGCAGAGGACACATCACAGCGGTAAAAACTTGCTTGACCTCCCTGCTTTGTGATCGCCGCCACAGCCTGTTCGCCTTGCGCTTCGTTAATGTCAAGAAGGATGGAATGCGCCCCAAAGCTGGCCAGCAGCTCCGCGGTCGCAAAGCCGATCCCGGAAGCTCCGCCGGTCACAACCGCTATTTTTCCCGTTAAATTGAGCATATCTTGTGTGTTAGGCATGGTTTATTTCCTCCTGTTGTCTTTGCTTCATTTCCATTTCTAGTCTCATTTGACGGCTTAGCCTTGCAGGTAGGGTATCTTCCGAGAGATAGGGCTTGAGCAGCATTTGGAAGCGGAAAGCTTCCGAGGTGACGGTATTCTCCGCCGACTGTGCAGGTCCACAGCTGTTGCTGCCTAAACCATTCTGCTTGTAATCTAAGTTAAGTGTAATGAAATCACGCGGGATAAGGTCACTCGCATGTTTGGCGGCTTCTATATCTGCGTCGCTATAGCGCCGTGCGCTGAATTCAAGTGTCGGCGCTCCTGCGGCCAGAAGGCCGATTCCGGCACCGTCCGTTACAGAAACCCATCTGACATCCGTGCGGTTGCCGTTTTCCTGCGGATAAACATATGGCGTGAACAGTTCATCGACATTCATCCGGTATACGCCAAAACGGCCAGCTTCCTTACTGTCGGAATAATTCTCTCCTGGACCGCGTCCGTACCATTGAACGGCATCCATTTGTTCAGGAAGCTCCATTTGAAAACCAATCTTCGGAAGCATCGCAGGCGGCTTGCCTTCGGGAACGCCCTGCACGTCGATAACGATCAGACCTGATCCCATGACGGTGTAAGTCGTTTCACACCGGAATCCCCAGTCGAATACCGGAGGAGCGATGCGTGACGCGAACGTTATCCGAATCGATCCCTCATCCAACCTCTCCCAACGGCAATCATCGATTCGTTCGCTGAGCCTGTCGAGATAGGCTTTGCGCCAATCAGGAAGGACGTACATGTCGTTATCGATCGGAGCTCGCCAGAAGTTGAGCCGAGGCCCCTTGTTCACCAACTCTTGGCCGTTCATTCGCAGTGAACGGAAACCCGGCAGCCGTGTGTCGAATGTCATCTGAAATACATCGTTTCCTAGAATGAGCTGACGATCCACCGCTGTGCAGGATAAGCTTCGATTCGGTTGACCAACGGCTGCATAAGCTGATGAAGCATTGGTGCTGCTTCCCGCATTTCGTATGTGCTCGCTGTTCCCGCTTGCTGCTAGAGCAAACTGTGCCCAAGCTACTTCATGACCTTGTTCACCCCACATGCAATCTGCCGCAAGGGTAAACCCGATATTCAACCAACGCTCCGCACGGGGATCTGGCAAAGTTTGCTGCACATCTGCTCTTACAGGAGCTTGCACTTCCGTGCTTTCGCCAGGGCCAATCCGCGGCAGAGCAAGCACACCGCTTTGGATGGTCTGTCCGTCTATGGTCACACTCCAATCTGCATGGAGGTGATCGAGTGTCACAAAATCATAGCGGTTGGTGATGCGAATGCGATCATTTTCTATATAGTTGACCCTGACAGGCTCAATAATTTTCTTATATTCAATAAGACCTGGGGACGGTGTCCGATCCGGTCGAACAAGACCGTCAATCACGAAATTGCTATTGTTCGGCACATCGCCATAGTCGCCGCCATATGCGTAATCGTCCTTGCCATCAGCCGTCTTCCTGCGGATACCGTGATCGATCCATTCCCAGACAAAGCCGCCCTGCAGCCTTCTGTAAGCATCGAAAGTATCGAAATAGAGCTTCAGCCCGCCTGGCCCATTCCCCATGGCATGGGCGAACTCGCATAAAATATGCGGTTTCGGGTGATCGACAAGTTGGCCGAAGCCTGCCATTTTCTCGGGGGACGAATACATCGTGCTCACAATATCGCACACTTCCGCTTCGCGATCTTCCTCATAGTGGATGAGCCGGGTTGGATCTGCTTGCTTGCACCAGGCCGACATCGCCCGGAAATTGCAGCCGAAGCCGGATTCATTGCCAAGGGACCAAAATAGGACGGATGGATGATTCTTATCGCGCTCCACCATGCGGCGAATACGGTCGACATACGCTTCCTGCCAAGCAGGATCATCGCTTAGCCGTGAAATATTGCCCAGCGGCTCAAAGCCGTGTGTTTCCAAATCCGTTTCTTCCATAACATATAAGCCATACTCATCGCAAAGATCGTAAAACCGGGGATCATTCGGATAATGCGCCGTTCTGACCGCATTCATGTTATGCTGCTTCATCATCATCACATCTTGCCTCATCGTCGAGAGCGTCACTGTTCGTCCCGAGTCCGGATGATGATCGTGACGGTTGACGCCCTTCAGCATGATTGCCTTGCCGTTCACTAAAAACTGACCGTCCTTCACTTCAATCTTGCGAAACCCGACTCGCTGAGCAACTGCCTCCACCATCTGACCATTCTGATCCACCAGAGAGATGATCAAATGATACAAATTTGGAGCTTCAGCACTCCAAAGTGCAGGCTTCGAGACTGGCATTGAAGCAGAAAGCATTGTTTCTGCAGCAGCCAAAGAGATTTGCTGTTTACTCTCAGCAATGGTTTGACCTGCCCTATCCAGCAGCTGCAGCTGCAGTTCTCCCTCCAAATCATGCCCTTGCAATTCAACGTGGACCCATAAATCCGCATCGCGGTAGTCCGCATCCAATTCCGTAACGATCCGATAATCCGATATACGAAGCGAGCCAGGTTCGGAAATCAAATACACATCCCGGAAAATACCGCTCATGTACCACATGTCCTGGTCTTCCAAATAGCTGCCATCCGACCATTGATACACACGTACAGCCAACCGGTTGATTCCTTGCTTTACGTACGGTGTCAAATCAAATTCCGACGTCAACCGGCTTCCTTGACTGTAACCAACGAATGTCCCATTGACCCATACATGAAAGCTGCTATCAACGCCATCAAACTTCACGGACAAATGTCGGCCTTCCCAATAGGGCGGAAGCTCAAACTCCCTTACATAGCTCCCCGTCGGATTATCGTTAGGCACATGCGGAGGATCTACCGGGAACGGATAGTATAAATCCGTATAATGCGGGTGACCGTAACCTTTCAACTGCCAATGACTAGGTACTTGAATATCATCCCAACCTGACAAATCATAATTCTCTTCGTAAAAATGTTCCGGCGCCCATTCAGGCCCCTTCGCCCAATGAAACTTCCAATTGCCGTTCAGCGATTGAAACCAAGGGGAGCTCCCCCTGTCATAGCTCAAAGCTCCGGCTTCATCGGAAAACGGGATGAAATAAGCCCGGCTCTTGGCGCGATTGCGCTCCAGCACGGTGAGATTATCCCAATCGCGTTCCACTTTCTTGTTAGGCATAGCTGCTTCTCCTCTCGAATCACGATCTTTATCTCTTTGCATTTCTATCCTTTTATTCCCGTACCTGCGATTCCACCGACAATATAGCGCTGCGCGAAGAAGAATACAGCCAGCGGCGGAATAGAAATCAAGCAGGTGATCGCCATAATGGACTGCATATCTACGCCAAACATCCCTTTGAACTGCGCTAGTCCAAGCGTCAATGTATATTTGGACTGGTCATTAAGGAAAATAAGCGGTCCCAGATAATCATTCCAGCAGCTCATGATCTGAAATACGCCGACTAAAATAAGCGACGGTCCCATGAGAGGAACAATAATCCGCATAAGAATCGTAAATTTGTTAGCTCCGTCAATCGTTGCCGCCTCATCCAATTCACGGGGAAGCGTCAAAATAAACTGTCTGAGCAAGAAAATAAAGTAGGCCGAACCAAACCACGATGGTACAATAAGCGGTTTGAGCGTATTTATCCACCCGAGGTAATTAAACTCCATATACTGCGGGATCATGGTGACTTCCCATGGAATCATCATCGTTGCAAGCACAATCAGGAACAAGAGATCGCGCCCTTTGAACTCAAATCTCGCAAATCCATAGGCAACGAGCGTACAGGAGATCAGCTGGCCAAGCGTTGACATCAACGTCACGATGACGGTGTTTTTCAGAAATAAGTTAAATGGCTGAATCGTCCAGGCATCGGCGAAATTGCTGAATTTCCACACGGAAGGAATCCATTTGGGAGGAAAAAGATACAGCTCCGTTGGCGATTTCAGCGCCGTTGTCAACGCCCAGAACAGCGGTGCGATGAACAGCAGTGAGCAAACAATCAGCATGGCATAAACGATGATCCGTTTCATTCCGGCTGCCTCCTTCCGCTGGACTTCGATTTCTTCTGAGGCTTGCGCTTCATTTCGCCTTCATAGTACGCCCAAGCTTCCGACGACTTGAAAACAAGGAATGTCAGACTGAGCACAATAAGGAACATGAACCATGCGTTTGCTGCAGAATAACCCATTTTAAAAAACTTGAAAGCATTTTCATACATATACATCGCGTAGAAGTACGTTGATTTCATAGGTCCTCCTCCCGTAAGGAGAAGCGCAAGCGTCAACTGCTGGAACGCTGCAATGATCGATGTGATAAGATTGAAAATAATGGTCGGGCTGAGCATAGGTATCGTCACATTGAAAAATTGTTTAAGCTTGCCCGCTCCATCCATAGAAGCGGATTCATACAAATCCTTCGGAATCCCTTTGAGGCCGGCGAGGAAGATGAGCATCATCGAACCTTGCCCCCATAGACTCGCTACAACCATCGCGACGAGGGACCAACGTGTATGATTCAACCAGTCCGGACCTTGCACACCGATTGTCGAAAGAAAATAATTCAGTATGCCGTAATCCCCGCTGTACACCCAAGACCAAATCATCGCGAGGGCAACGCCGGAAATAACAGAAGGCAGATAAAATGCGGTTCGGAATATCGCGCTGCCGCGCATTTTCTGATTGAGCAAAATCGCTAGGCCAAGGGCAACCGCAATATTCAGCGGCACGAACAGAGCCGCGAATTTGATCGTCACTCCGAAAGACTTCCAGAACAGAGGATCGTCCGTAAACATATCCACATAATTGCCAAAACCGATAAACCTTACTTTGCCTACAATCGGCCAGTCGAAAAATGAAATAATGAGCGAGAATAGCAATGGCCCTAAAGTGAACACGAGGAACCCGAAGATCCATGGGAAAATGAAGAGGTAGGGAATTCCCCCACCCCAACTGCGTTTCCTTCCAGGCATGAGGCTGGCCATTGATTTCCCTGCTTTTGCTTGCTGCGGGTAGGTTTGAGCCATCTCCTAACCTTCTTTCTGCAATAACGGATTATGTTATTTCAAATAACGTTCGCTATCTTTCACAGCCTGGTCCAGCGCCTCCTGTGCATTGCTGCCATGTACGACAGCTTCTACAGCGGCAGATAGTTGGCGGTTTATTTCATTCCATTTGGCATTGAGCAGGAAGGCCGGCGAATTATCCGAGCGCTGAAGCATCGTATAGAACGGCTTGTACAGAGGATCCTGATCCTTCTTCAGCTCGTTGACGACGCTGACTCTGACAGGCAAATCCGCGACGCGCATTTTGATCGCTTCATTGGAAACGTAATATTTGATAAACTCCCAAGCCAAATCTTTCTGCTTCGAATCTTTCGCAATCGAGAGAGCAGATTCTGCTACTACGCCTTTAACCGGTTTTCCGGCAAACGCAGGCATCTCAACAGTCCCTACATCGATACCCGCTTCCTTGAATGATTCCAACGGCCAGATGCCGCTTTCCCACATGGCGATCTTTCCACCTTTGAAAATATCCTCGCCGCTTTGCTGGCCTTTGCCTCCGGCCAGTACCGCCGAGCCGTTTTTGACCATATCGCCAAAAATTTGAATGGCCCCGGCTGTTGCCTTGCTGTTCATGTAGCCATTTATCGTTTTACCGTCATCAGAGATATAAGAACCGCCGTTACTCCATACAAAACCTTGCAGATCGTACGTATCATTTTCAGCGCGAACACCGAACCCGTACTGTTTCTTAGCTTTATCTGTCAGCTTTTTAGAGATCTCTTGGAAGTCATCCCAAGTCCATCCGTCTTTCGGGTAAGGAATCTTTGCTTCGTCAAACAATTTTTTGTTGTAATAAACCACACGAGTGGTGAAGCCTGCTGGAATGCCATAGAGCTTGTTATCAATCGTTGCGTAATTGAATAATCCTTTGTAGAAGTCATCCTTGTTCAAATCCTTGTCTTTGTCAGCATAGCTGCTGAGCGGCTCAAGCGATTGGTGGTACGTTGGAAAATCCCACATATACATGACATCCGGAGGATTCGTAGCACCGAAACCTGCAGCAAGCTTCTGGTCGAAACCGTCGGCATAGGCTTCTACTTGAACATTCGTCCCTGGATGAAGCGCCTCGAATTTCTTCGCGATATCCTGCTCGATCTTCAGGGCATCTCCGGTATCCCAAGTGGCAAACCGCAGCGTTTTCACATTGCTTGACGGGTTGCCGTCAGTCGGTTGTGCCGTCTTGCCAGTCGCACCCTCATTACTACCGGCGCATGCTGTAAGCGTTATTGTCATTGCAGTCGCAACAACAATGAGTGAAAGTTTCTTTTTCATTCTGTCAGCTCCCCTACCACTTAGTGAGGTACATAATAATTGAACCGCTTTCATCATAACTAAAATGAAAGCGGTTCAAAACCGATAACTATTCGAATGTTAGCGCTTTTTTGTTCGATTCACCGAGGCTGGTGTCCATTTGTTCGGACCATGTCGTCTTTCTGTTGGCTGCGGTACTGACTAGGCGTTTGACCTGTGCATCGCTTAAACCATTTGCTGAAATATTTGCTGTCGCCAAGCCCCGTGCGCTCGGCAATATCTTGCATCGTCAGCGCAGTGTCCTTTAACAATCCATAAGCCAACTTCAGCTTGCGTTTATATTGAAAAGCGACGAAACTGTCCCCTACCGCTTTCTTAAACAAAATGGAAAAGTGGCTCCGGCTTAGGCCAACTTGTCCCGCCACATCGCTGACAGACCACTCCGCTGACGGATTCTCATGCAGGAGCTTAACCGCTTTCCAGATGGGCTCGGGCCAGTCCTCCCCGGTCACATCATAGATTTTGTCCAATTCCGCTGCTTTATGCAAAGCCAATATCGCTTCAAGCCGTTCTTCCGCGCTTGTCAACGGTCCCTTTTTTGACCATTTCAACTTCGGATTTTGGCTTTTATGTTCAACCAGCAGACTCTCCACGGCAGGCAGGAGCGATTCAGGCACCATATAGTAGGTGCGATCCTCGCCATACGGTATGACGGCTCCCTTGCGTAACCGGCTATCTTCCCGGGCTGCTGCTTCCATGAGATCCGGCCAAACCGCGTCGCATCCGGAAGTTTTAATCAAATACAGATAGACCGGCTCTCCATGAAAAGACCACTCCTCGCTAGTCCGTTTCTGCATCTCTCCAACGAGTTTGTCATTATGGCCGCTCAGCCAAGCATAGAGCAAAGTGCTAAGCCGCTCTGTTTCATTCTCACTGACCGCTTCCTGATAGAGAGCTGGCGTCGCTCTCGCCACAGACAGCTCATGTTGAAATTTCGCCAGCATGCCTTCTAATTCTTCATCCTCAAAGGCAGTCTTAAGCAAATAACCGGCTGCTCCGAGCTTTATTCCTTGCTGGGCGTATTCGAAATCCCGATGACAGCTGAGCAGAATAATTTTGGTATCGGGAGCGGCTTCCTTTACCAGACGTGACAATTCAATGCCATCCATTTCAGGCATGACGATATCGGTAATGACCACTTGCGGCTTATGCTCTTGGAAAGCTTCCCAAGCTTTCCGGCCATTCGGCGCGTCCGCAACCACTTCCATCCCGTACCTTTCCCATGGTACCGTAGAACGAAGCCCTTTTCGAACGATGCTTTCGTCATCTGCGATGATCACTCTAATGTTCTTCCTTGTTTCCATGCGGACTCTCCTCCTTCTTCGGCCATTCGATGATGATCGTGGTTCCTTCTCCATGAACGGATTGTACCTTTAGCCCATATCGCAGGCCAAAATGCAGCTTGAATTTCTGATCGGCATTTTGCACGCCGAGACCTCCCCTGCCCTTGCGCTTCGGCTCATTTGGGAGCAGCAGCCGCTTCAATTTATCCGCAGGAATCCCGGCTCCATTATCGGTTAACTGAAGCACCAAATGACTGCCTTCCTCCCGAACGTGTAAGGAAATCACCCCTTCGCCGTCCTCAAAGCCGTGAAAAAAAATGTTTTCAAACAACGGCTGAAGCGTCATGCGGGGAATCAAATAATGCTTATACGTCTCATCGCAGGTTAACTCATACGTGAATACTGGGCCATAACGGACCTCTTGAATTTTCAGAAAATGCTCAATCATTCGCAGCTCCCGGCCAAGCGGAATCAACTCCTGAGAGATGTCCAGATTGCCTTCGAGAACCATGGTAAGATGATAAAGCATTTGGCGGATATCCTCCGCGCCCTGCAGCCTGGCTTTCCATTGAATCGAATTGAGCGTGTTAAAAAGTAAATGCGGGTTGATCTGATAATGGAAAGCTTTCAGCTCGGCTTCCTTCTTCAGCCGCTCACTTTGCTCAACCTCGCCAATTAATGTTTGAAAGCCCCGCACCATATTGTTAAAGCTTGAATCCAAACTGCCCAGCTCATCCCTCGCTTCGACCTGTGTCCTCGTATGCAGCTTGCCGAAACCGACCTTCTGCATCGCATCCTTCAGGCGGCGAATCCGTGCTGTGAACCGGGAGGAGAAAAAGTAAGCAAACCCGAACGCCAGCAGACATGAAGCAACTGCAACCATGATCGTATTTGATCTTATAATGCTGGATGAGCGATAGAACGCACTGGCAGGCTGTCTGGCCTCGATCGTCCACTGATTCACCGCGAGCTTCTTGTTCCACACAATATCACTTGTTTGCGAAGTGAAGGCCGCTTCTGTCTCATATATCATTCGCCCCTGAGGATCCGATATGCGAAGATGCGCCTTTGTGTCGTTCTCGAACAGCTTGAACATATGAAGCAAATCTTCCGCATTTTCCTCAATCAGAATCTTGCTGCCGCGCAGTGCGCCGTAAGGATTGTTAATCGGTACAACCAACCCGAGTACGGGCATTCCCGATTGTTCGGTTTGTTTCATCTCATGATTCTGCGGATAAAATCCTAGCCAATACTTCCCTATATACGTATCCGGCATGGCTCGCCACGCAGGGATCAGACTGAGCTTCGTTATATCCAAATTATTTTCCCCATAGTAGTAGCCTGAGTTCGTAATAATATAAATACCAGTCGTCCGATCGGTTTTAAGCGCTTTCAGAAGAACTTCAAAATCATCCTTGTCCATAATCTCTTTATACGTCGTGGGAACCTGGTTTCCCAGATCCACTCTAGCCGGATCAAGCAAATAGGAGTAAACCGTCTCCGTCGTTTGATTCATCCGGTTCAAATAAGAACTCGTTTGCTGCTCCAACTGCGCCACGGCATTCTCGCCGTACTTCCCGAACTGTGAGTTAATCACCTTCGCGGACTGATAATAGGACAAGGCGCCAAGTGAGAGCAGCGGAATAATGGTCACAATGAGAAAATAGAAAAGCAGCTTCGTACGAATGCTCCGATAAGAGCCGAATAACAAGCGGATGTTGAGCTTTTTATGCCAGTAACCTTTGATGATCGCCCCTCCTCCAGCTTACTCAGATTCATCACACTCTTGCAGTGTAGCATGGAACATATTCAGTGAACAATGCAGCCACCTTTGAGAGTGGCGGTGAACGACGATCGTTCCGCACTTCCGGACAAAACGGGAAAAGCACCTCCCTTCTGCCAGACAAGGGCAGGGTGAAGTGCAGTTATTCATTCATTGATTGTATACTCATGACCTAGAATCAAGAACACGCTTGATGTCCATGTAAAAGCTCGATCCCGCAGCCCTTGACCCGTAATCGCATCAAAATTTTCCGCCATCCCGCTGCGGTCCAGCATCGCACAGAATCGGCGTGCAACCTCTTCAGCCAGTTCACGGTCCCCCGCTGCGGCGGCTCCTTCGATAAGCAGCATGGTCGACGGCGCCCAGATCGGGCCTCGCCAATAGCCGTCCGGCTGGTAATACGAACTCTTCACACTTTCTGTCGCCCAACCATTTACGGTTAGAAAACGTCCTTCCTCTCTCAACCCATTAAGCAAAGCGGTGCGGATCGGATCGGGCAGCCGTTTGCCAAGCAGAATCGGAACGAACATAAGAAGGCTGTCACCGTCGGAAAACTCGTGCGTACCGGAGCGACAGGCCACAAAGCGGCTATCTTTCCAGAAATGCAGCAGCATCTTCTCCAGTGTGTCCTCTGCAAGCTTAAGCCATTCGAGCTTTTCATCCTCAAACCCAAGTATGCCTGCAATCTCGGCAAGCACCTCGCTTTGAAGAATGAGAAAAGCCGCTAAATCCGGGCTTTCCACCGGAATGCCATTATTGAATGCGGTGCTGTTATCCCATCCGGAATCATTGCCGTGATTGTACTGAGGGATGCCATCGCCATCCCCGTCGCGATACCGGAACCACCATCTCGTCCATTTGGAGAGCGGTTGGTAAACTTCCCGAAGCTGAGCTGCTTGAATATAGTCCGTTCTGGCCATCATCCAAGCCAGCGTCCATCCGTGAATTGGCGGCTTGTTGCAGTTCCAGAACTCATACTTGTCGTTTATGAAATCGGGAATCAAACCGCTCTCATCCTGACGGTCAAAGAAAATCATAAATTGATCCCACGCCAATTTCGGATCATGACGAACGAGCGCCATCGCATTGAAACAGTGATCCCAGCTCCAAATATTCGTCATCCAGTTTTTGGACATATACATCGCTGTACGCGTCAAGCACCCCTCTGCCGGAACAAGGCAGGACCACGTAATATAAGCCGCCAGTTCCCGGCTTTCTTGCCAACGTTCCGGCAAAGGCAGGGTGCGATTCACCCATTCGGCAAATTCCACTTTCACCTGACTTACAGCGTCATTGAAGGTTTCCCATTCGACGCGCGGCTCCCATACCGTACGAAATTCCTCGATAGCAAACTCGGAAATGCCGGAGTCAGCCCCAGGTAGAAAGTCTGCGATGACGTAGGAACTTTTGATTTTGTCCCATGGCACTTCCATTTTCAAATCGCCTACGAGCGCTGTCAGCATAAATCTGCATTCATGCGTGAAGCTGTTTACTTCCCAGCTCTTCAGAGAAGCTTGGTAAGCATAATCATAAGCTGCCGTACGAAACGTTAAGCGAATTCCGCATCCTTGTGACCGAAACCGGCATGTTCGACGATCGGAAATACAGATCTCCGCAGTCAAGCCCGTCCTCGTTGAAACAAGCTGAATCATCTCAGGGAAAGCTATTGCCTGAAATGGCACGGATTGACCCGTTTCATCCAGCATTTCAATTCGAAACGCCTCGCCGAATTTATCGTCGCCGCCGCGCACAGTACGCAGATACAAGCCTGGAGCTCGATCTGCAGCTTCAGGAAGAATCGAAATCGCCAAGAAAGACTCTCTCCGGCTGAAAGGTACAACGTTCAGGTCAAAGTTCATAAGATCTCTCCTTTTCGAAAGCAGAATGCGCTTTCATTGTAACCAAGGACGATCTGTGGTAGAACCGACAGTTGTTTGTGATGGGGAGGCAATTTGTTGCCTTTTGGGGTAAATTTGGCGGACAGGTGGCATTTTGTTCGGAGTTTTTCGTCCATTTGTTTGAATCACTCCGTGGTCAAAATAAAAGGAAAATTTCCTCTATATGGACTGCAGATGCTTATCAGAGCCATTTAGCCTGAAAAACCCCCTCTATTTGCACAGATTTCGTGAGAATCTACGAAAACCGGTCAAATTAACGGGGGCTTTTCCTGCTAAATACCCTGAAAGGTCATCGTTCGAGCCAAATAGATGGAGATTTTCCAGTTATTCATCCTCGCTTTTACGTAAAGCTATCTCAAGCATCGTCTTATATGTCTTTATTTAGCATCATTTCGAGTATGAGTTTGTCAATCTCGGATGTTGCTTCATTCCCGATACGGCAAAAGTTATCGATCGTCTTCTCGGCGTCATTCTCGATAAAGCCGTTTGTCGAGGCGATGGTTTTCCCTTTGGCGGCGAGCAGCGCAGATTGTACCGCGGCACTTGTGCAGGTCGCCACTTTCATGGCGCACCCGCCTTTGGCGCCATCGCACATCATCCCGGTCACATTGCCGAGCATGTTTTGGATCGCGGCTTTGATCTCCTTATGGCCTCCGCCAAGCAAATAAGTAATCCCGCAGCTTGCACCTGTGCCGGATACCGTGACTCCGCATAATGCGGATAATCGTCCAAACTTGGATTTGATATGAATCGTGACTAAATGGCTCAAAGCTACGGCGCGAACGAGTTTTTCCTCCGAGGCACCAAGCCTTTCCGCAGCCGCCACAACAGGGTTTGTCGCAGCAATGCCTTGATTGCCGCTTCCTGAATTCGCCATGACAGGCATCGGCGAACCCGCCATGCGCGCATCCGATCCAGCTGCCGCAAGAGCCATCGCATGGGAGATTAAATCGTCTGACAAAATCCCCATTTGCACATTTTCTTTAATCGTCCTGCCAACCTCGAGACCGTATGCATTCGTTAAGCCGTCTAGTCCTGCCTTACGATTCAATTCAATACTCTGCTTAACCAGGGTAAGCTCTTCCAGATCAACGGAATTTACGAATTCCACAATCGAATCAATCGTTAATTCGCCCCGCTCTTCCTGCGAGCTCTTAAAGCTCGCGTTAGCGCAGCCTCCGGTGTCAACGACTTTCCCGTCAACTTCTACCAACGTGATATTCGTATGATTATCCGTAATGACGACCCTAGCATATCTTTGCTCTGCTTTGATAACAACCTCGATATATAGTTTCCTTGGCGTATCTGCGAGATGGACGACAGAAACACCTTCTTCAACCATTCGCTGGGCCGCAGAAACATCCTTCTGCGTAATATCAGCGAGTACTTCCAGCTGTTTCTCCGCGTTTCCGGCAATTGCCCCTAAAGCAGCTACAAAATCAATTCCCGTTAAGCCAGTACCGGGTATGCCGACTGCAAGTGCATTCTTGATGATGCCTGCGCTTGCATAAACCGTAATTTTGTTGATTTTTCCGCCCACATAGGTCCTAGCCTTCGCTGCAGCCAAAGCAATGGCTACCGGCTCCGTGCAGCCAAGCGCAATAACGAGTTCGTTTTTAAGGATATTTATAAATGTCTCCGTCTTCATGATGTACCCCCTTAACACCGAACTTCTGAATAATCTATCAAATATACTATAGTTGTTAAACGAATTTCAACTTGCCGTGTCCCGGGCGATGGGCTGCCGGACGTCCACTGACTTTCGCTTGGCAAAGAACATCGTCCCTATACCGCTTAAAACTGTAATTACAGCCAGTGTCAATAGAAAGGTAGAGATTCCGAACCAATCTAGACATGCGCCGGTCGCAAGCAGAGCGACCTGAAACATGACGCGATCAACCATTCCTCGGAACGAGAAAAAACGGCCCTGCACTTCTTTCGGCACTTTGATTTGAAATAAGGTAGAAATCATCGGGAAGAAGAATGCGACAGCACAGCCGAACAATACAAAAGAGCCGAGCACAGCAAAACTGCTCTCGCTAAAGGACATCCCGGCAAAGGAAAGTGCAAACAATAGCATGAACAGCGTGGAGCTGGTTACCAGATTCCGCATGCCAATGACCCGCTTTGCGAATAAACCTACAACCAAAATACTAGCACCCTCGATGGAATAGATCCATCCCATCAACTCAGGCTTATGCTGGATTTGACTAAACTTCAGTACAAGCAGATTAAAGCCGCCAAGAAACAAGGTAATAATTCCGCTGTTGATAAGTGCGATAAGGATAGACGGTTCTTGCCGGATGAGCGGAAACATTTCCGAGAACCGGATTTTTTCCTGCTTCTTCGAGCCGGAGGAATCCGTCGTATTTGGAATCTTAAGCTGTGTAATAAGCATGACGAGGATGATGTAAAAAACAAGCGACAGCGCATAGACTGTATACAAATTCATGACGGATACCAGAATTCCTGCCACAGCAGTACCACCGATTCTAGCTATCGTAGTCACGTTAAAATTAATGCTGTTCGCTCTCATCAAATCGGAAGCAGGAACGACGGAAGGCAGCGCAGCTTGCACCGTAGGCATATAAACGGTCGCCGCTAATTGCATAATAATGACGGATAGCAGCATGATGGCAACGGATTGATAGTGCAAGGCAGCAAACATACAAACCGGTGCCAGGCAACGCACAAATCCTGAGATAAGCAATATTTTCTTCTTATCGTAACGGTCTGCCCACACGCCGGCTTGCGGCGAAATGAGAACGCCAAGAAATAAACCGCACATCAGGATCAAACTTTTGCCTAAATCCGACGGGACATGGCTCTGCATGAATTGCAAATTGGCGATGATGCTTGTCCAAATGCCTCCGCCTTGAATGGCTTCTCCAATCATCATAAAAATAAAAGTTCGATTTCGCAGCAATGAAGAGTTCATTTCTTTTCTCCAGTCTTTAAGTTATACGCGCAGTCCCTCTATGTTAGCACGTATGTTCGCACATGCCAATACTTTGATAAACCGAAAAGGAGCCGCCATAAGGCAAGCTCCTTCACGAACGTTATTCGTTATTGCAAAATAGCATTTGCGATAATCGCCAAATCGGCAATATCAATGACGCCATCATGGTTGAGATCGGCTTTTTGGACCGAACTCCAGTCTGGGCTCGTTGTGTTTTTGCCGTAAGCGGCAGCAGCGATCGCAATATCGCCGACGGTCACTTTGCCGTCTCCATTGATGTCTCCCAACAAAACATTCACGCCAGTGACTTGAACGTGATGCGTGACAGCTTCCAAGGAACTTTCCGCACCCATTGCGTTGGCAACTTTGCCTTGGGAAAGTGTCAGACTTGTAAGAGCTGATTCTTTGACCGCATTCCATGTTAATTTAAGCAATCCGCCATCCGTTGTCACGGCATGATTTGCTCCTAGACTTGCAAGCAAAATGCGGACTTGACCTGGGACATCTTTCTTCACGTCGACGACTACTAGTCCGTCTTTCAGCGATTGTGCCGATACGAAATTAATCGTACTAGGATCATAGCTGAATGTTAAGTCTTGAGCATAGATGGCATCGTTTGCGCTGCCAGGTACATGGGTTAATCCGTAATTCAGTTCGAAGTTGCTTCCTGATGGGATTTGCGACACACCCGTTAGCGTGCCGGATAATGATGTGGGTCCGATTGAATTTGGAACATCTGCTTTATACATCGTTATATAATCCACATTCACATTTCCGATACAGCCTTCATCAATCCGGTAAGAGATTACGTTTTTGCCTGCTTTTAAAGCTAAGCGTTCAGAACCTGTAAACCATTCATTCCAAGAGACAGCGGTTTTATCTGGCGCAATGGTTTTGACATGCTTGCCATTGACATAGACATTGATTTTGGCTCTTGCCGGCAATTGTACCGTTGGATTATTGGTAGATTCCCCATTCACTTGCTCTCCGTAAGCATATCTTACGCCCACGATATAATCGCCTTCTTCAGCCGCTTGGACAACAAAATTTGCTTCAGCCCCGGCTTTTTTGGGCAAGTGAATGTAGCCTGTTCCTTGATAATTCAAATGGCTGCTTTCTTTGGTAATATCCCCTAAGAGAATACCATTTTCCGCTTGATACATCTCGCCTTGCCCTAAATCACCGGAAGGCAGATCCTGCCATTCATTCGGAGATACCGGTTTGCCAAAGTTAGGCGTGCCATCTTCGTTCCAGCCGAATTTCTTAATATTGACCTGCCGCCACCAATTTCGTCCCGTATCTTTATAAACCCGTGAATGATAGATCATCCAGTCTTCTTGGCCATCGACCGATTTGACAAAACCTGCTCTTGCAGGCCCGGATACATCACCGGTAGAAACGAAAACATTATTTTTGCGCGTCCAAGAACCTGGATTCAGGAAATTTCCATCCGTATTCATATAATAAGATAAACGATAGCCGTCCGATGCATAGTCGCCTTCCGACATGGTGATAAATACTTTGCCATCCTTTTGTAAAACGCGAGGACCTTCTCCGCCGTCCCCCGGCAAGAAAGAGCGATCCGCTGTAATCGTATAAGGGTTATCCATGGGCGCAATGGCCGGACCAATGGGTTCACCTGAACCTAGTGTACCCCAAACGGCATACAGTTTCCCTTTATTTTCAAATACCGTAAAGTCATTTGCCTGCTTATACACGCCATTTTCTCCGGCATATAAGGCGCCTTTATCGATATAAGCCCCTTGAGGATCATCCGTTACGGATTCTAAAACTGTTGCCATATGTTTGTACCCGTAAGCCTGCAGATCGGCGCAGTAATAAATGTACCATTTGCCGTCAAGGAAGAAGATTTCCGGAGCAAAAATACGCGTCTGTGTGCCTTGCGAATCAAAAACTTGTATCTTTTCACCTTGGTCCGTCAATGTACGGGATTTGGATACATAAACTTTATTGTTAGAGTCCAAATTACTAGAAGAAACAAAGTAGTAAAAGCCATCTTTGTATGTAACAAAAGGGTCCTGACCTTGATACAGCGGATTGTTGAACTTATTGGAAACGGATGAGCTTGTAACACCCATTTCTTTCATAAAATCGGATCGCGCAACGGATACAGCTTCAATCCCTTTTATCAATACATCCACTTTATCGCGATCATTCATTGCTTTGCCATCAATCGTATTCAGCAATTCCTCGGCCGTCATTTTTACCGCATGCAGATTGTTCAATGTACTTTCCGTTACTAGATTCGCAAAGTTTTCTGTTAAATAATCCAGCTTTTGAATTTCTGCGGTCAATTCGCCTTTTTTGGTTGCAATCGAGCGATCTGCCGGCAAATATAGAGCTGATTCAGGCACGATCTCCCTTTTCTGGTTAGCGCTTTCCCATTCCATACGAAGCCAAGTACCGCCCCAGCCTTGCAAATATTCAACTTTGATGTCGTAATGCTTGCCCGCTTCCAGCGAGATTGGCGTACTGACTTGCGGTTTCTCCCAAACTTGCTGCCAAAAGTCAATGATCAGCTGCCCATTAATCCATAATCTGAACCCATCATCGCCTACCATATGGAACGTATAATCTTCTGTGTATTTTGGAACGATAGTACCTGTAAAACGTGCCGTATTATAATCCGGTGTGCCTGACAATTGATTGAAAATGCTTTCAAAAGAATCCCCGTTTAAGTTTCCAACAGCCCGCGATCCTCGGAAATCATCAAAATTGAATACCGTAATATCTGTCCGATTATTAGGGTTTGGCACACATTTAAAGAAATCGCCCATTAATCCGTGGCCATCCATCGTCGGGTCCGCAGCGCGGGCATTCATAGGCAAATTGATCGTACACGCAAATAAAATGATTGCCATAACTATTCCTATCACTTTTTTCATCGGTTATCTCCTATTCTTTTATTCATTCTATTCCGCGCGCAATCTGATAACGCTGAGCTTATTGGATAACAAACTCGCTGCCTTTTTGGGCAGATAACGCTTCCTCCTTCCCTTGCCTCTGCGTGATTTCAACTTAACATATTTTTCAAATTTTATATTTGCAATATCCCGATCTTTTGTGCAATTATCTTTCCTTTTTAAGTCAGGCACGCAAAAAAGCAAAGGAGCTAAGCGCATAAGCCGCTTAGCTCCTCTTACATTTCAACTATTACGCATTCAGATCAACTAGTTTCGAAGAACTGACGCTTCTGAATTTAATAAAACTAACGATCCGCCAAGTCGCGATGTAGCCAAAAGTGACCAGGTTGCACATAAAGCTGAGCGTGCCGGGATCGATTGATTTTATGGTCGCAATCGCCAGGAAACGCAGGGCGAATACCACAATCAGCAGCACAAAGACCGTTTTGTTGCGCTTAATAAATGTATTGCCGTTATCTCTCACTTCGAAGTTGGTCGTCATAATAAGTGGAATCGAGACGACCATACCGATCAACAAAGCAATGATCACTTGATCTTCACGAATATGAAGCTTCGGATCTAATAATTGCGTAAGCGAAGTAGAAATATATAAGATAGGCAGCAGCAAAGTGATTCCCGATTTTTTGAGCGGCTGCTGCATGCCGCTTAATTGTCCGCGCAGGATGAAAAAGAAAATTAAGGCTGAAATCATTAGAGATGCTGTTGAACTCATAGTTTGAACACTCCCTTAAAGGATTTTATACTTTTATTATCATCTTTAAAGGAGTTTTTCAAAAGTGAATCAAGTCATCGGTTCAAGGTGACAAACGTCATAATCGCACCGGTATCAAGCATCTACAGTGTCATCGCAAGCCCGTACTTTGCCAGAAACTCTTCTTTCACTTTGTAATCCGGCATAATACTCCCTACACGTCTCCAAAACGAGCGATCATGATTCATATGTGTAAGATGACAGAGTTCATGGATAATGACATAATCAATAACGTCAATCGGCGCCATCGCTAAGCGATAATTAAAGGTTAGCTTCTTATCCGAGGAGCAGCTTCCCCATTTCGTTGCGGACTCCTCGACCTCAAACGATTTTGGTTTTACCTTCAATTGCGTTTGATACATTTTAATTCGTTCGCCTATGACCTTTTTACAGCTTGAGAAATAAAACTTCTTGAGGCTCACTTTCAGTTCTTCCTCACTAAGTCCCCCAGTTTCGATTAGCTCGTGGAGAAAATAATAGTTGCCGAGATGAAGGAACTTGCCTTGGTCCTGGTACTCCTTTAGCTTAGGTATTTCCCGCGATTTCGCAATGGCGTTTAATTTCTCCACGATCCGCTTCCCATGCTGTTTCACGACGCTTATAACAATCTCCTGACTTGTGCCATTAGGAGCTTTAACGGTTATGAACCCCATCGCATCCATCTCGATGGATAATTTTTTTCTAACGCCATATTGCACATCAAATGCTATCGTCACATTATCAAATTCGATTTTCACGTGAATATCGACCCTTTCGCTTTCCCTGTCGTATTCAACATTTTACCATAAAAAATAATTTGTGCGCCCCTTTGCCTTCCTCAGATTCAAGTTGTCCAATCAAATGAGTACGTTCGGACATCTCCTATAGAAAGATCTCTACAGAGGAGGATACTATCTTGAAATTACAAGAAATGAAAGGCTCCTATGACGACATCGTCAGTTTAGGCAGTGCGTGTAATCCATCGATACAATTAAAGCGTTTACAATTACGTACGTTTTCCGGGCCGCTTGATTGGCATGTCTCTCTATCCCTTTCAGACGTAAGCCGATTATTGAAAAATTCGTTCGATAACTTTATGGTTCTCAGAAATATGTGTGTAATCGATGGGTCTGCTCACTTGCTAGATGATGGTGTCCCGATACAATCAGTAAAGTCGCACTTTATCAAAGATACTACCTACAATATTCTTTCCGTTCATGATTTTCCAATCGTACCCAATGAACACTGGACAATGACGTACTCCGCGTACAAAGATAAAATGAATCGTCGAATCGATCGACTATATGAAAAGATGACAACGAGCCAAAGCATTTTGTTTGTGAGATGGAACGCCAGCTATGAGCAAGCGGTCGAATTACAAGCGGTTTTATCTGAAATTGTAAAGGGTCAGTTTACGATTCTGATCCTCAAGCCGGCAGAAGAGTCCCAAGTGGTTTCTCTTTTGGATTGGGGAATAGACAAAGTCTGTTCCTTAGAAGTTCCTAGTGATCCGAATCGAAATGCAACATGGGATTATGTATTGAATGGGATACAGTTAACAAAAAGTTAAATGGCCCTAAATCACATGAATAAACGGACCCCAGAGTCGTTACTAGACAAGTTGTCAGCTCAATTTCAAGCTGATTACATGAATAGTTGCCTTGGGGTCCGTTACATTTTATTCCTGATCCGTGGTAAGATCGAATACCGCCTTGCTGTTTCCAACGATCCGGTTGGCGTCGTTCCTGATCTTCAACTGAGAAATCCGGTACAAGTCGTCTATCGTCGCACGGTTCGTATAACCGATCTGCTCCAGAATCGCAGCGACAATGAGCGGCCATTCCTCCTCGGAACCGTCCAGCACCTTCAACGCGAAAGCCAAGCGTTCGTTCTTCAAACTGAAGCAGTAAACGCCTTTGGCGCCTCCCTTTGCGACGATGTTCGCATCCCTTAGCAGGACGGAGCATATAAAATCTGTGCCGGCAATCATTTCACTGTGCTCGCTCATCAGCGCAGTCAGTTTCTCAACGGCGGACCTGACTTGCGGATCAGCGATCAAGTCCGGGCAAGCCAGCTTCAGGTAAGCTCTGGCTAATCCGTCGAGCGGAAGGGCGAAGACGGGAAATCCGCACCCGTCCGTCCCGATCGGAATATCCGCTTCCAGTACCTCGGAGAGCGAAGCAAGTGTATGCAAGATTTGCTTTTGGACGGGATGGACGGGATCGCAATAGGATGCGATGTCATAGCCTCCTCCTTTGCACAGCGCCAATATCCCGGAATGCTTGCCGGAGCAGTTATGGTACACCCGCCGTTTCGGCAGGTTATGACGTACGGCGTCATCCCTGGCGTCTGCGTTTAAGGGATACGTCGAAGCGCAGAGCAGCCTCTCTTCGCCGATGCCAATTTTGTGAAGCATAGATTCGACGGCTGCTATATGGAACGGTTCACCCCGGTGCGATCCGGCGATAACCGCCGTCTCCTTGCCGGTAAACCCATAAAGCTGCTCAATGCCATGCTGGAGAACCGGAATCGCCTGAAACGGTTTAGCCGCCGAACGCAAGTACGTCATGTGAAGCGGATTGCCGGCCGAATACCGAATGCGCCCCGTGTCATCGACACCGCAAATATGGCCGGCATGCGTGCATTCGAGCACATCACCGCGGTATTCTTCAACCAAAATGCGCTGCATCTTCCGATTTCCTTTCTCAACTTGTATGCCGTTATTTTTTATATCCTTTGTCGTACGCATCCTGATAAATCTTAATAAATTGATCCATACCGGAATCTTTGAGCCCTTTTAAGTAAGCATCCCAATCTTTGTCAATGCTTTTGGCCCCCATGATGAACTGCAGCATGGACTGCTTCACATAATCCGTAATAATCGGCTTTAATTGCTTGACCTGATTCGCCTGTTCGTTGGTCAAGAAGATGTCCGTCGGAAACTCTTCCTTCGGCTGATGCCCTTCGTACAATTCCTTTGTCGCTTTGTACAAACGGGTCTCCAAACCATCCATTGTGTAAATGTCCTGGCTTGCCGCATAGGCCGTTTCGCGATATTCGGACGAACGCAGGTTCGGCCCCATTTGATTCCAATGGTCGTTCTGCACTTGGCCTACGCCGTAAGAGGTTTCTTTCACTTTGAATTTGGCTGCGGTTCCGCGTGTGTTCTTATTGTTCGCGTCCGCCTTCACCCAGTTGCGGCCTTCTTCCCCGAAGTTGGACAACGTTGTACCCTCGTCCGAGTAGAGATAGTCAGCCAAGCGAATGGCGGCTTCCGGATTTTTGTTTTTGTTCGTAATGGCAAATACAGAATTCCCGATCCCGATGTAGTGAGCTGTGTACGAGACGCCATCCGGTCCCGTAAGCGGCGCAATCGGATCATAGTCTTTGTGGCGTGTTGCGGTTGGCGACGCATCAGTGAATTCACCGAACCAGCCTGCCGGAATCGCCCCGGCAATGGCCGTGTCCGGACTGTTCCCCTTTTGAGAAAGCGCATCCGACTTTTGCGTAAACGCTTCCTTATCGATCAAGCCTTCCGAGTACAGCTTATTCAAATATTGCAAACCTTTTTTGAAGCCTGGCTGATCAACGGCCGTTCCAAGCTTGCCGCCATTCAACACGAAATAATTGTTATCGGCATTGAAATAGACGAACGCATTCATGACGAACGTTTCAATATCCGTATGCCATCCCGTAGGCGAGCCGGTGAACGCAATTTCATCCGCTTTGCCGTTGCCGTTCGGATCTTTCTCCTTGAACGCTTTTAACATGTTATAAAAATCATCCGTCGTCTTTGGAGCGCTAAGCCCAAGCTTTTGCAGCCATTTCGTGTTCACCCACATTTTGGCCGAAAACTGGCAGTGATAGCATTCATTTACGGAAGGAATCGCATAGATGTTGCCATCCGGCGCCGTAATCGCTTTTTCCAGATAGGAAATATCCTTGAACGCTTTCTTAATATTCGGCGCATATTGATCGATCAACTTGTTTAGCGGGAGCAGAACGCCTTGTTGACCGTACAGCAGCTGCTCCTCTTTCGTCAGATCCCCTGACATGAAAATATCCGGATAGTCGCCACTTGCGAGCAGCAACTGCTTTTTCTCTTTCAAGGCGGCCGCTTCGCCCGGTACAAGCTGCCAGTTCAAGTGAATGTTCGTTTTTTCTTCCAAATATTTGGTAAACCAATTCGTATTCAGATCAGCAATATTAGCCGATTGCGGCGCGAAAGCGCTCATTGCAATTTTATTTTTGGCGATGGGAAAGCCCGTTGCATTCACGCTGCTCCCCCCGTCTGCGCCTCCGCTCCCCTTAGGGCTAGCGCTGCCATTCGGATCATCGCTGCCCGATGTGCAGCCGACTACAAACGTAGTAATGAATACGATCAGGGCTACCGATTTCCATGTTCTTCTGGTACTTAGAATCCCCATACTCAAAACCCTCCTTGTTTGTCTTCGCTCATTCATCCCTTGGGGGCAAACCCGAGCTGTTCCGCTGCCTCGCATCCCGCCTTTCATTGCGGCTTTGAATTTAGCCTTTCAGTGAACCAATCAACAATCCTTTCACAAAATGCTTTTGAACAAATGGATATAAAATAAGAACAGGCGCGCTTGCGACGACAATCAGCGAATATTTCAGCAGCTCCTTCAAGCCCTGTCTTTCCGCAAGCTCCCTGACATCTTTAATCATCGTAGGGTCAATCGAGTTTAGGATGAGTATGTTCCGTAAAATAAGCTGCAGCGGATACAAATTGGCGCTTTTCAAAAAAATTAAAGCTTCAAAGTACGAATTCCAGTAGCCGATCGCATACATAAGCACGAGAACAGCAATGATCGGTTTGGACAGCGGGATGACGATCTGCATCAAAAACTTGAAGTCGCTGCATCCATCCAGATGTGCGGCCTCCGTCAATTCCGATGGAATCGATGTCTGGAAGAACGTTCTGGCTAGAATGACTTGCCAAACGGAAATTGCGCCCGGAATAATCATAGCCCATCTCGTATCGAGCATGCCCAGTCCTTTAACGGTCAAATAATAAGGGATTAATCCCCCACTGAACAGCATCGTAAAAACGAATAAGGCCGTTATCACATTGCGTCCGTAAAAGTTTTTTCGAGAAAGTGGGTAAGCCGCCGTAATCGTCAATGAAACGCTTAGCAGCGTGCCGAAGAACAGATAGAATAACGAATTGCCATACCCAGTCAAAATTTGCGGATTTTGAAACACCGCTTTATAGCCACGAAGCGTAGGCTCAACCGGAAGCAGCCAAACTTTTCCCGAGATAACGGCTGACGATGAACTAAATGACGAGCTTATAATATAAATAAGCGGATACGCAACGATGACTAAGCAAATGACCAAAAACAAGTAGACGAAGAATAAATACACGCGGTCAATTCGGCTTTCGAGCACGCGGGTAGGCGATGTGCGCCTTTCTAGCGACAATGTCTGTTCAGCATTAACCATAGGTTCGACCTCCTACCACAAACTCGTTTCAGAATTTTTCCTGGCCACATAGTTTACACCAATGAGCAGCAGCAAGTTGACAACGGCGTTAAAGAGTCCGACCGCTGCAGAGAAGCTGAAATTCGCTCCGACCAAGCCCATTTTGTAAACATAAGTGGATATGACTTCGGATGCTCCAACGTTGATGGCATTTTGCATCAAGTACACCTTTTCGAACCCTACGTTCATGATTTGCCCTGCATTCAGAATGAGCAAAATGACAGCCGTTGGCAGGAGACTCGGCAAATCGATATGCAGCATCCGTTGGAAGCGCGATGCGCCGTCCACTTTAGCCGCCTCATACAGATGCGGATCCACCCCTGCCAGAGCGGCGATGTAAATGACCGAGGCATAACCCGTAAACTGCCAAACATCGGAAAGCACATAGACCGTTTTGAAATATTCCGGCTTCGACATAATATTTTCCGCTGGAAATCCGAACTTATCCGCCAGGAGATGGACGAAGCCCAGCTGCGGCGACAGGAATAACATAATGATCGAAACCATGATCACGGTTGAAATAAAGTAGGGAGCGAAAGTGACGAGCTGTACCGTCCGCTTAAAAACTCCGTTTTTCAATTCATTTAAGGCTAACGCAAGAATGATAGGCGCCGGAAAGCCGACTAGAAGTGAGTAAAGGCTGAGCAATGCTGTGTTTTTGATAATTCTCCAGAAAATAGGAAGCTTGAAAAATTCAATAAAATGCTTAAAACCGATCCAATCGCTCCCCCATATCCCTTTCGTTACCATATAATTTTTGAACGCAATCTGCACGCCGGCCATCGGCACATATTTAAACACAATTAAATAAAGGAGCGACGGCAAAATAATCAGATAGAGCTGCCAGTTTTTCTTTACCATCCGAAATGCTATACTCATGGTACTCCCCTCCACGCTGCATTTGCTTATCCGCCATAATTAAGCGCTTACAAGTTTTATCATAAAGGACTGGTAACCAAATTTATAGGGATCATTTTTAAGCTGAACTGTCCATTTATAAGGTGGTGAAACTTATTCCGAAGAAACCTGCTTTTAACTTCCAGAACTTGTCCATTGTTAAAAAAATGGCGATTGGCTACATCTTCATCATCTTTATTCCGATCATTTCGTTCGGCCTGTTCCTTTATAACCAGAACTACAACAGCTTTCTTGAAGAATACGCGCAAGGCAGACAAAAAATCGTGAATCAAGTGCTGAACAACATAAATATTAGCACCGCACACATTGAATCGGCCTATCAATTATTCCAAAATAATTCGAATACAATCGCCTATTTAAGTGGGAACTACCGGACCGATTTTGAACAAGTATCCAATTTCTTGACCTATATCAGGCCCTTATTCTCTTATATTCTTTCGTCGAATAGCATGATTGACGGTATGACCATTTATATGGAGCAGCAGAACGGCATGATTTTTCGTCCCGAAATGGCGAAGATGGACGAGTTTAAACTGGACGAGAGCATTCAGAAGCTCCCGCTTGGCGTCGGTAAATGGGTAACGGTGAATAACGTGTCCGATCCGAACATCGACCTCCATTATGTACACAAAATCGGCAACCGCAATTTCGAACAGGACATCGGTCTGCTTGATATTAAAGTCACTTCGAAATTAATTAAACCTTTATACGAATCGCTCAATTTCAATAGCAAGAGCAATTTGTATGTGCTTGACCAAGACCGGCAGGTCGTCTCCCGTGTTGAAAAAATCCACTTTACCAAGGATGCGGAAAAAAACCTGTTAGCCGATGCCTTCCTATCAAACGCTAAATATTCGTATCAAAATGTTGCCGGAAATAAAATGCTGATTGAATCGTTTTATGCCGACAATATTAAGCTGCATTTTGTCATGATGGAGCAAGTAGACGATGTCTTTAGCGGGATCAAAAAGAACAAATATGTGCTCGTTTTGATGGTCGCTACCCTGCTATTGCTTCTTTCCGGCATGTACTATCTCATCGCCAGTTCAATTACGAAACGCATTTTGAAACTTTCCAAGCATATGCGGCAGGTCGACGAAAACTATTTCCCACTGTATCATGGAGAAATTAACAAAGACGAAGTCGGACATCTGACCTCCTCCTATAATGCAATGATCCGGCGGATGGACGAGTTGGTCAACACCGTGCACCGGTCGGAAATGCTCAGGAAAGAATCGGCTTATCAAATGATGCAAGCGCAAATTAAGCCTCATTTCCTTTACAACACGCTGGAATCTATCCGCATGATTGCGGAAGCCAACGATGACCCGGAAGCGGCGGAGATGTCCTATACGCTCGGCAAGCTGTTCCGCTACAGTTTGTCGGGAACGAAAAGCGGAACTCATTTGCAGGAAGAACTGGAAAATGTCAAAGATTATATCAAAATTCAGCAAATCAGACTGGGCGACCGGATGCAGGTATCTTTCACGATAGACGCTGTTATCAATAACTTTGTTTGTCCGCATTATATGTTGCAGCCCATCATTGAAAACAGTATCGTTCACGGCATCGCGAGTGTAAGAAAACAAGTTTCTCTCTCCATCCGCATCTGGGAAGATTACACCTTTATGTTCATTGAGGTTAGCGATACAGGTGCAGGCATAGCGGAAGATAGGCTTAAGCTTATTCAGCGCGTATTGAATGGCACATTAGATCCGCAAGCTTTGCAGATCAGCGACGGAGGCATCGGTATGATGAATGTAAACGAGCGCGTAAAAATGTTTTTTGGCGAAGGTTCGGGCATTCAAATGGAGAGTAAGCTTAACGAGGGAACGACATGTCTGCTCAAATTAAGTAAGGGGGCAACACAATGAAACTGATGGTTGTCGATGACGAGCCTATCATTTTGAACGGTATCATCCGCATGATCGAGAAAGAGAATACCTCTTTTACCGAAATCGTTGGCGCTGCTGACGGTATTGATGCCCTGCACAAGCTGACGCTCTTTCAACCCGATTTGATCCTTACCGACATTCATATGCCGGAAATGGACGGGCTTGCGCTTATTAAAGAAATACAAGTTCAAAACCTATGTGACCGCTTCGTCATCATTACCGGCTATGGCGACTTTGCTTATGCCAGACAAGCGTTGCGCTATCATGTTATGGACTATCTTTTAAAACCGATTAATAAAGATGAGCTGCTGGGCACATTGCGGAAAATCGAACAGGACATTCGCATAGAACGTCAGCAGTCTGAAAAGCATGACCTTTTGCTGCTCAAAGAACATATTCTCTACAATACGCCCTGGGAGGACATGCCCCTCAAGCCGGAGCTGCTGCAGACCATGCTTCCTGACCCCTATACGATGATCGTTGTCATTCAAGCGTACGGAGGCACTCCTCTGCTGACCACCGAACGACTCGAAGCGATTTGTCATGCTCTCATGCAAATGAATAGGAAGGCCTACATCCTCCAATCCCGATTTTTGCGACAGGCCGTTCTCCTTGTTAATGGCAAGGATGGACTTCCGGATGACGAAATCCAGATGGCCTGCGGCGATCTTTACTGGAGTGCCGGCTCGCAGTGCGCGGGATACCATATCGGAGTAAGCGGAAATGAGAAGGATAAGGAAAGTTTGCGCGAACTGTACATTAAAGCAATGGCTGCTATGTTGTGCAATCGCTACTTTTCGTTGGATCGATCCATGGACAATGCGCTTTCTTACGAGCAAATCGAAAAGGATATGCAGTCCTTCCATCTTCTTTTTTCAGGAGACGCTGACTGCCATACTCAACTTCGCGAGCAGTTTCTTCACTGCATAGGCACACACTGCCCCGCTGGGCTGGAAGATGCGCACGTATCCGCAATCTCCGGAAAGCTCCTTCCGTTTGAGCGCCGCCAAGAACACCAGGAACACCACCAACCGCACATCCAAGCTATCGATAAAATCATTACTTTTGTCGAACAAAATTACAAACTGGATTTATCGCTGGATACAGTCGCCGATCATGTACACATGCATCCCAATTACATCTCCATGCTATTTCGCAAAGAAATAGGCCTTACGTTTCTTCATTACTTGCATACGTTCCGGCTTGCCAAAGCCAAACAATTCATGCAAGATCACCCGGAGTGGCCGATCAACACCATCGCCGAGCTCGTAGGCTATGAAAATCCGCGGCATTTTTTCAAAGTGTTTAAAAAGTTCGAGAACACCACGCCGGGGCAATTCCGGCTCGGGAATGGTACCGGCTCAACTTGAATCCGCCTGTTGTGGGAACTCTATTCCCTTATTTCCGCGGAAAGCGGATTTTCGGGTGACCGGAGGGGACAATAGGGTCTTATTTCACATTAAAGCTGTCACTAGCTGCTCCCAAAGGTGAAATAGTGGACCCTAGTATCCTCAACCTCGTCCACAATGGCTATTCTAGCAAAATAGCCCCCTGTAGTTTCCCCTTTCTTCCTGCTAGCTTAATCGATCAAATGGAATATGCATTCCAAAACTTAAACTAAAACAGCTTTCCATGACGCTTCGAGTGTCTGCTGAATTTGTATATCGGTTAACTCATATTTGTTAACGTAAAAGCCTTTGACAATGGCCGTCACGATGCCGTGCATAATGGAATGGCAAATGTTCACATCCATTTCCCGGATGACGCCGTTTTTTTGCCCTTCTTTGATCAGGGACAAAACGACTTCTCTGGACGCGCTGTCATCATCCATTTTACGCAGTTCAGGTTTAATGCAAGGCGAATAGGAATACGCATCGATAAAGCGGAAATGCTTGGGAAAATCCATCGCAAACCGAATCCTGTTCGATTGCAAACATTTATAGCGCTCATACAAACTTAACTCGGGGTCGAAACCCATCATCAATTTCTCGCCAAGAAGTTTGCGGGATGCCCGGTACAGCTCATTCACCAGCTCTTCCTTATTGCTGAAATAATTAAAGACAGTTCCAGATCCGACATTCGCCCTCTTCATAATTTTGGCAAAAGTTACGGATTGCAGCCCCTCTTCGTCGATCAAATCCAACGTCGCGTTCAAAATATCGTCGCGTTTGCTCATTGTACACACCTCGTTAAACCCAACTTTAGTATGTGCAGCTAGGCTCGTCAAGTATTCCGAATATTTATTCTCCGTTTTTTTGAATTTAGGCGTCTTTTCCCACGTTAATTAGCTGGATTCTCACGATTCCACCCCTCACCTTGGAATGAATATTCCAAAAAAGTGTTGACTCCATTCCCTTCAGGCAGTATGATAACTTGGAATAAACATTCCAAACCTGAAAGGAAGATTCCCAGATGTCTTCATCTACGACCGAATTAACCGGACGCTCCATCTCCTCACGGATCGTTCTGGCCCTCATACTTGCCTGCCAGCTTATGATTATTTTGGACGGTTCGATTGTTATCACGTCGCTGCCTGAAATCGGGCGCAGCCTGCACTTATCCGCAACAGACTTATCCTGGGTACAAAATGCTTACTCGTTGACCTTCGGCGGACTTCTGCTGCTTGGCGCGCGAGCCGGAGATTTATTGGGCCGCAGACGCATCTTCATGATGGGTATCGGCTTATTCACACTGGCTTCGTTGATTGCCGGATTGGCCCATTCCGCAGAGAGCTTGTTAATTGCCCGCTCGATTCAAGGGTTAGCTGCCGCATTTGCTGCACCGGCTACGCTTGCCTTACTCATGGTAAGCTTCCCGGAAGGCAAGGAGCGGATGCGTGCCATCTCCTTGTACAGCGCTGTCTCCGGCGCAGGCGGAAGTGTCGGTCTTGTGCTGGGCGGCATCTTAACCGACCTGATCTCTTGGCGCTGGGGGATGTTCATCAATGTCCCCATTGGCATCGTGATTATGCTGCTGGCTCCCCGCTATTTGATGGAAACACCGCGGCTCAAAGGGCGCTTCGATATTATCGGCGCCGTGACCTCGACGCTTGGCATGACATCCATTGTGTACGGCTTCGTCCGGGCCGCCGCTGACGGCTGGAGCAATAGTGGAACCATCGTGTCCTTCCTTGCCGGAGCTGTACTGCTCGCCATGTTCATCCGTATTGAAAAGAGAGCCGAACAACCGATCACGCCACTGCGTTTGTTTGCCAGCCGTGAACGTACCGGTGCGTATATAGCTCGATTGCTGTTTGTAGGCGGCATGTCTGCCATGTTCTTTTTCCTGACGCAATTTTTGCAAGGCGTTACCGATTTTAATCCTCTCGTTGCAGGAATCGCGTTTATTCCGATGACAGGCGTCATGTTTGGCATGGTCTACGCCGTACCTGGCTTGATGTCCCGCTTTGGCAGCACCAAATTGCTGATCGGCGGTGTAATCATTGCCCTTGCAGGTATGACCTGGCTAAGCCGTATCACGCTTGACACGTCCTATTTTCCAAATATCGCGATTCCACTAGTCATTCTAGGCATCGGCGCCGGGGTTGTTTTTATCCCTCTTACATCATCGGGAATAGCCGGTGTTGAGCGCGGCGATTCAGGGGCAGCTTCCGGTCTGGTCAATGTCGCGCATCAAATGGGCGCTTCCTTGGGGCTTGCCATCCTGATTACCGTGTTCGGCTCGGCCAGCCGCTCCGCCGCTGATCATCCGCTTATCGGAGCAGCGCCGCACAAGCAGGCTCAGTATATATTGGCTCATGCCTCCGCAGCATCCATCACAGGATCCGTCATTTTCCTACTACTTGCTCTGATAGCCATTATTGTCCTGATTCGCAAGAAACCTCTCGACGATCGCACCAGGGGTCAGCTCGAGCCAAACGCACAAGAAGCGAAACAAATTTAAACTCCAGCAGCAATGCTTCTATGGTTAAAAAAAGGGAAAAGTTCCATCTAATTCACTACAGAAGCTTGTTAGATCCCATTTAACTGGAAAACCTCCCGCTATTTGCACCGATTCGTGAAAATCTACGAAATCCGGTCAAATTATCGGGAGGTTTTCCTTTTATATTCCCTATAAGCTCATCCTACGAGCAATTTAGAGGGAGATCTTCCTGCTACATCCTTCGCCTACCTATTCCTTGCTCCAACCTGCAATCTCATGTCCCGCAAAAAGTTCGGTAAGGACCGGATGATTGCGCCGGCAGTGCTGCATACTCAGCCTGTTCGGGGGTATGCGCATAGGGGTTCGCAAGAACTGCCAACAACTTTTCCATGACACTGTAATCCCCATGCTTCGCTGCGGCTTCCAGTGCCGCTTCTACCCGGTGGTTCCGCGGTATGACAGCAGGGTTGCTGCTTCGCATCAACTCCTGCGAAGCAGATTGCGGTTCATCCTGCCTGCTAAGCCTTGCCTGCCAGCGCTCATGCCAATGCGCAAATTCGGTAGTGCCGCACAAGAAGATCTCTTCCTTTTTATCAAAAGTCAAAGCAAGAAAAGTATTCGTGTAGTCTTCTCCATATTGCTTCATCATACCGAGCAGGTCATCGATCAGAGACATATCTTCCTGCACTTCATTAAAGAGGCCCAATTTCGCTCTCATTCCCGAAAGCCAGTTCCGGTGATACATGTCGGAAAAATCGGCAAGCGCGGCTTCAGCGATCTGAATGGCCTGTTCTTCATTTTCATTCAATAGCGGCAATAAAGTTTCTGCAAATCTCGCCAGATTCCACGCGGCAATGCGCGGCTGATTGCCATAAGCGTAGCGGCCTTGTGAATCGATAGAGCTGAAAACCGTAGCTGGGTCATAGGCATCCATGAACGCGCAAGGACCATAATCAATGGTTTCCCCGCTGATCGCCATATTGTCAGTGTTCATCACGCCATGAATGAAGCCAACGAGCTGCCATTTGGCGATCAGCGCGGCTTGACGCTTAATGACTTCCTTAAGCAGCATCAGGTACTTGTTCTCATCTTGATCTACTTCTGGAAAATGTCTTTGCAAGGTGTAGTCGGCCAATGCCCGCAGATCTTCCTCGGTGCCAAACTTGGCAGCGAATTGGAAGGTGCCAACGCGCAGATGACTCGCGGCTACGCGGGTAAGAATCGCACCCGGCTGCTCCGTTTCGCGATACACCGTCTCACCGGTGGCGACCACCGCCAGGCTGCGTGTTGTCGGAATGCCGAGCGCTTGCATCGCTTCGCTAATGATGTATTCACGCAGCATCGGTCCGAGCGCCGCCCGGCCATCGCCTCCGCGGGAGTAAATCGTCCGCCCGGAGCCTTTTAGCTGGATATCGGCACGCACGCCTTGAGGAGTAAGATGCTCTCCCAACAGATTCGCCCGACCGTCCCCCAACATGTTAAAGTACCCGAATTGATGACCGGCATAGGCTTGTGCAAGCGGCAAAGCGCCTTCGGGAATCTCGTTGCCGGCAAGCTGCCCTGCGCCTTCAAAGCTTTGCAAAGCCTGAGCGTCCAAGCCGAGTGATGCTGCCAACGGTCCATTTAAGATGACGATTTCCGGAGAACTCACAGGAGTCGGGTGCAGACGGCTATAAAATAATTTCGGCAGACGCGCATAACTGTTGTCGAAATGCCAACCGATTTTCTTATTACTTTCGCTTTCTTGAATTGAAATGTGATCCATAATGCCCTCCTTCTATCATCGCATAACGCTTTTGATCAGTTCACTAATCATATCATCCGATATCTTCTCCAGCAAATCTGGAAACGAACTTCGTCCGGCGGCAAAAAAAAGTGCCAAGAAACCTCGTCACATCAGGTTTTCTTGGCATATCAATCATCAGGCTGATTTTTTCTTGTTTTTCACGTTCTTATTAAGGAAATGAATGAGTGCTTGATAAAAATCGCGTTCGTTTTCCAGCTTGTTAAAACCGTGTCCCTCGTTTTTCTTGAGCATATAGGGAACGTCTACATCTAACTTGCGCAGCGCTGCGACGATTTGGTCCGATTCCGCTTTATTCACGCGAGGATCGTTCACACCTTGGGCAATCATCAGCGGCGCTTTAATTTGATCGACATGCAGCAGCGGCGACACGTCTTCCAGCAGCTTCTTATCTTTCACCGGATCGCCGACCTGCAGATACATCATCGGAAGATCGAGTTCCCAATACGGAGGCGTAGTCTTCATAAAAGTAAGGAGACTAGACGGCCCCACATAATCTACGCCGGCCGCGTACAAATCAGGTGTAAACGTCATGCCTGCCAGTGTCGCATATCCGCCATAAGAGGCCCCGTATATGGCAATGCGCTCAGGATCTGCCGTCCCCCGTTGGATCAGCCAGTTCACACCGTCGGTAATATCGTTCTGCATGGCTTTGCCCCATTGCTTGTCCCCGGCATGCAGAAATGCTTTTCCATAGCCGGCGGAACCGCGGAAATTCAGCTGCAGCACGGCATATCCTTGGTTGGCAAGCAGCTGCGCTTCCATATTATAGCCCCAAGAATTGCGATCCCACGGTCCCCCGTGCGGATTGACGACAAGGGGCAGTTTAGAGGCGGCAGCGCCTTTGGGAAGCGTTAAATAGCCATGGATCGTCAATCCGTCCCTGCTTTTATAAGAAATCGGCTGCATGTCCGCCATCTTCTTCTCATCGATCTTCGGCTGAATATCGGCAATTTTGTCGAGCTTATCTGTCTTGCGGTCATACAAATAATAGCTGCCGTAAGATTTATCGCTTCCCGAGTACAAAAGCAGCACGTCCCTGTCCGGCGATCCGATCAGGCCCCAATGGCGGGTTTTCAGCTTTTCTTCGATGGTATGGGACAGCGTTTCAAACTCTTTGTCCAAATAATGCATTTGCATGTCATCCGTTTCATACGAGACGGCCAGAATGGACTGCTTCTTATAGGAAACGATGATGTCATTAATGTCCACATCGTTATTCACATAAACAACTTCCGTCTCTTTCCTCGTATTCGGATCATATTTCACTAAAGCCATCTTATCTCTTCCAACATTGGAAGCCGCGTAGATTTGCTCGTTATTAAAGGTGAACATTGCAGGAACAAAGGTATCACTCGCGTTAAACGTGTCAATTTTCTCAAAGGCTTTGTTCTCGTCTTCCCGATAGAGCAGGCTTGTCTTTTCGCCGTCTCTGGCGAGCGCCGCCCGAACTCTTCCCCAATTGTCTGTCGCCCACAATTTAACGTTTCCGGGATTCTGCGCATGCATGTTCGTTTCTCCGCTGCTCAGCTTAACCCTGTATACGTCCATAACTTTGGGGTCTCGCTTATTCATTGTCAGCAAGAGCTCTAGATCGCTTTCATTCTCGGCAGGCACAACATCGAGAAGCTCCGCCTTTACATTCGGATAAGGAGTCAGATCGCTGTCGCCGGAACCGTCGACTTTAACAGCCCGGATATGCGTGTTTTCCGTCCCGCCGCTATCGATCGAATAGACGATCACCTTATCGGTAATCCAATACATGTGACCGATATTTTCATCTTTGGAGCTCGTCAGCCGGGTGCTTTGCGTCTCTCCGACCTTTTGAACATACAGGTTCATCCGGTTTTCCCATGGCTGCAGGTAGGCCAGCGTTTTGCCGTCAGGCGATAGCCGCATTGCCGCTTTATTCGGCAGCTGCAAGAAGTCATCCAGAGTGTAGGAACCTTGCGCCGTCTCTTCCTTCTGAGAAATCGTACGATAGATAAATAATACCAGCTGTGCTCGGGTCACCTGATTCTGCGGCATAAACGAAAGCTGATCCGTTATAAAATTTTGCTTCAGCTTTATGACATCGTCATGATGAACTTTGGAAATGACGGCTTCATCCTTCAGCCAAGCCTGGATACCGTTATCCTTAAGCTGAAAAGCACGCACCAGCAAGCTCGCCATCTGTTCCCGCGTCAGAAGCGCATCCGGCTGATACAGCCCGTCATTGCCCTGGACGATGTTTTGTTCTTTCAAAGCATTAACCGCCTCCGCATACGGGCTGGTTTCCGCTACGTCTTTAAATGCATTCAGCGATTTCGGCTTGTTCAGCTTTAACGCCTTACTGAGCCATTCTGCGGCATCCCCGCGCGTTACGGCATCATCCGGGTGAAAGCTGCCGTCTTCCTCTGCATCAATAATGCCTTTCTGCTTCAGAAGGGCGATTTCTTGACTCGCATAATAATCTCCGGGTACGTCTGGATAGGCAGCCGGATCGCTGCTCGCTTGAGCGCCGATCGGCAGCGCAACCGTCGCAATCCATACCGCCGCCAAAATCGAAACTACCCCTCTTTGAAAAGAAATCTTCATACACACCCTCCTGTATCATATATGCAACAATAAAACGGAACGCATCCCATTATATACCAGGAATTCATGATTGAATAGACTGCGAGAGTAGATTTCAGCATGTATGCATGAAAAAGGCGGATCGGTGGAAAATAGGGTAAAAGTTCGCGGATGGGAGAAGCAATCAACATGAGCATAACATCATTGCTGCGTGAACCGTCTCAACGAAAATTGCTGTTCAGCGCGGGAATAAGCTGGCTCTTCGACGCGATGGATGTAGGGATTATTTCCTTTATCGTAGCCGCGCTGGCCGTCGAATGGAAATTAGGGGCACAGCAAATTGGCTTCCTGGCTGCCATCAATTCAATCGGAATGGCGGTTGGCGCTGCAATTGCAGGCGCAACTGCCGACCGCTACGGACGTCGTGCCGTCCTTCTGGCGACGCTGCTTATTTTTTCTGCGGCAAGCGGACTCTCTGCGTTAGCAACAAGCTTTATGATGCTTTGTCTTCTGCGCTTCATAACCGGGTTCGGTCTTGGCGGCGAGCTTCCCGTTGCTTCCACACTTGTTTCCGAATCGTTCTCTGCAAAAGACAGGGGACGCGCCGTCGTGCTGCTGGAAAGCTTTTGGGCGTGCGGATGGATTGTCGCGGCATTGATTGCCTATTTCGTCATACCTGTCTACGGTTGGAGAACTGCCTTTCTCATAGGCGCACTGCCCGCTTTGTATGCGATTTATCTAAGAAGAGCTATTCAAGATTCACCGCGATTTATCGCGCATGGCGGTCACAAGCTGACATTCAAAGAGCGCATCGTCTCGGTTTGGTCAGCCAAATACCGCAAATCGACCGGCACGCTTTGGGTGCTTTGGTTCATTGTGGTTTTTTCCTATTACGGTATGTTTCTGTGGCTGCCAACGGTTATGGTTTTGAAAGGCTTTAGTCTCGTAAAAAGCTTTCAATATGTTTTGATCATGACCTTAGCGCAGCTACCCGGCTATTTCACGGCAGCTTACTTTATTGAGAGGTTTGGTCGCAAATTTGTGCTTGTTACTTATTTACTGCTGACAGCTGTGAGCGCATTATGGTTCAGTACGGCCGGTACGGAAGGAAATCTGATTGCAGCAGGCATTAGCCTGTCGTTCTTCAATCTCGGCGCATGGGGCGCTATGTATGCCTACACGCCAGAATTGTATCCTACCGGCGTCCGCTCGACGGGCGTAGGTTTTGCCGCAGCATTCGGACGTATCGGCGGCATCATCGGTCCGTACCTCGTCGGTTTGCTCGTAGCTAAAGGGCACAGCATCACCTCGATTTTCATCATCTTCTTCGTCGCCATCTTATTCGGAGCGCTAACGCTGTTGTTTTTCGGCAAAGAAACGAAAGGAACTGACCCGGACGAATCGGTTAACGGAAAGTCACAATGATGCCATCCATATTGTTGCCTGAAATCTCATAGTGACGATCTCCCGGAACTTGAATGGTCGTGTTTTTAGAAACCGGATAATAAGAAATCTCATACTTCACGCCTTGAACAGTAGTCGAAACCGTCTTTTGTTCTTTCAAATATGCCAAGTATTGTTCCAAACTTAAATTCTTCTGCTGCATAATCACGCTGTGAGGCAAACCAACATATCGGAAATGCCAAGGTTCATATTGGATGCCGGTGACGGCCGTTTTGTCTTTGGGATAGCGTAAAATAAACCCGTACGTCCATGCATTTTTCGTAAGCCAAATGCCCTCAGGAGCTTGACTCATCTCCTTTTGCGAAGATCCGATATCCAGTGCCAAACCTAAGTTATGTTCGCTGTAGCCCGCCGGCAAAGCATAGTCCGGCCCCATTTCTTTATAAAGCTGACTTTGTTCCTTATTGGTTCGATAACCGCTGTTGATCATAAAATGACTTACACCTTCTTCGTCGGCTGCTGCAACCATTGTCGAGAAGGCTTGCACCACCCGCTGCGACAATTGAACGGTATGATCCAACAAACCGAACCCCTTTACCAACTCCTTATGCTGAAACAGATTGACCACATCTCTTTGCATTCCCGCTTGATGGACAGGATACTCTTTATTAATCAGGACTAGATCCCCTTGGTAAATTTGATCTTTTGTGATTGTTAACGTAAGATCGTTCCTTCTGGCATTCATCGCATAGGCTTCATTGTTTTCCTTCCCTTGATCGCCGTTCGCGGCGTCCGGTTCCTGGTGAAAGGCTTGATAGCCGAGCAGCACGATGATGACAAGCCAAAAAACCCACTTCTTCATTTTGTTCCCTCCTTAACTTGCATGCGTACAGGATAGGACAAACTGTTTAAAAAAGAAGTGGGGCAAATATAAAATTTTTCTTAAATTCAACCGGTCATTGCGGCAAACGCACTTCAAAAAGCGTTCGAATCCTATTGCTTTGAACGGAAATCGTTCCTTGATGCTGCTCCACAATATTTTTCGCAATAAACAACCCTAAGCCGGTACTCCCTCCTTGATGCGTTCGAGCTTGATCCCCGGTATAAAACATATCAAAGAGATAGGGCAGTTCTTCTTCCGGAATGCGATTGCCATAATTGATGATTTGGACGACGACATCGCTGGCATCCGTATAACAGTGGATATCTACGAATTGACCATCTCTTCCATATCGATTGGCATTCGTCAGCAGATTTTCAAATACACGTGCCAACAACTCGCCGTCACCCCAAATTTTCAATTGCGGAGTAACCTGTAATCTGACTGACAACTGACTTTTCTCAAAAACAGGATACAGCTCTTCACTGAGTTGGTTGAGAAGATCGCTTAAATCGATGTGCTTTTTTTCAATGGTCAGCATCCCGTAATTCATTCTGGTGAGTTCAAACAGTTCATCAATCAGCTTTTCCAACCTTTTTGACTTGGTAAAAGCAATGGTCGTATAATGTTTAATTTGTTCCGCAGTCAACTCTTTGTCATGAAGAATAAAATCCAAATAACCTAAAACCGAAGTCAGCGGGGTACGCAAATCATGGGCTAAATTCAAGACTAACTGATCTTTGCTGCTTTCTGCGAAATCGCCTCTCTCCACCGCTTTCTGCAGCTTTACACTAGCCATATTGATATCTTCCGCAATCTCCTTGAATTCGTCATTCGATGAAATGAATACACGGCTCTGGAAGTCACCGCTCGCAAGACGATGAATACCTGCCGAAATCTCATTGAAATAGGTCGCATAAGGCTTGGTGAGGAAAAAGAAAAATAAAATAGCAAGCGGGATAAAGACGATTAAAAAGAAATTAAGATCTCCGAATTTGTAAATCAGGTGACGAAATTTGGCTAAAGGATCTTCGGCCCGCACACCCATATAATAAAGTTGCAGCACTTTATAGAGTATGAACGTAATGATGCCTGAGAACAGCATGCTAAGACCTAATAATACGATCATTTTAAAACGAAAACTTCGCATCATGTTAGCCATTGAATGTGTATCCTACACCCCAAACGGTTTTGATCCATTTGTTTTTATTGTGATCTTCGCCCAGTTTTTTGCGCAGGGTTCGAATATGCACCATAACCGTATTGCCGCCCTCATAGTAGGCTTCGCCCCAAACTTGCCGGAAAATGTTTTCCACACTAAACACTTTCTTGGCGTGAGATGCCAACAAATACAGAATATCGAACTCTTTCGGCGTTAGTTCGATGATTTCACCATACTGAATGACGGTCCGCCGGTCTGGATCAATCGTCAATCCACCCGCTTCAATGACAGATTTGCTTGCTGCCGCTGGCATGTTCAATTGCATAGATCTGCGCAGCTGAGCATTCACGCGGGCAACAAGCTCCATAGGATTGAAAGGTTTGGTCATATAGTCGTCAGCCCCCATCACCAAGCCCGTGATTTTATCCAAATCCGACGATTTGGCACTCAAAAAAATAATCGGCATATGATGTTGTTCCCGGATTTGACGCGTTACTTCATAACCATCCAGCTTAGGCATCATAATATCTAAGATCGCCAAATCAATCGAGTGCGACTGAGTGGCCCGAATGGCCTCTTGCCCATCCGATACTTTGATCAAATGGTACCCTTCTTTTTCTAAATGCAAAGCAATCAGATCTGCAATCTCCGCTTCGTCATCCGCAATCAATATCGTTGTAGGCTTCATCGAGATTTCGCTCCTATTAGGATAGTAAACCGGATCTTCAATCGGTATCCGTTCCTTCTTATTCTACCCTAATTTGCCTCTTTCGCCCATTTTCTCCGAATTAACGCTGCATATCCGCAGCTTCATGATAGTGGTTCATCAGCGTCGTCAATTTGGCCGCGGCATCGTCGGAGAAGCATAGTTCAAGATTGTCAAAAGATTCTTGAGCAGAGACGGACGAATAGGCGAACATTTTCTCCTCGTAGAGGCGGACCGCCTCGTTAACGTCCCCATGCTGGGTAATGGACAGCGCGAGCTCCGCGGCATCCTGCATGGCTAAGTTCACACCTTCCCCTGCAAAAGGAGACATCAGATGCGCCGCATCGCCGATTAGCGTAACGCCTGGTTTGTGAGCCCATTTGAGACCGACAGGCAGCGTATAAATACGTCTCGGAGTCATAGGGCCATCAATGGCTCGGATATAATTTCTCAACGATTCGTCCCAATCGTCAAAATGCTGCAGAAGCTGCTGCTTTGCCTCTTCGGGCTGATCGAACGGAATGCCGCAGGTGTCCAGCCACTCGCGTTCAGCTTGGAACGCTAAATAAACGCAGAGACGTCCGTCCCCATTCAGCTGTCCCAGAATGCCTTTATGGTCATCAAGGGCGAACAATTTGCCGCGTCTGTTAAAAGCAGCGATGTCCGGATGAGCCGCAGCGACATTATCCAGATAAACCTCGACCATGCTTAGTCCGCTGTAGACAGGCACGGAATCGGTCAGCAGCGGACGAATGCGGGAGAAGGCCCCGTCCGCAGCCACAACCAGGTGGACAGTATCCACATGCCCGTTGTCAAAGTGCAGTTCATGCATGCCATTGGCCAAAGGGATCGCTTGAACCAGCTCATATCCCCAGTGAATGCCTGCAGGGTCCACGGAATTCAGCAGCAGTTCGCGCAGCGTACCGCGATCGATCTCCGGCCGATCCCCCTCGTGGAGCTCAGCTACTTCGTCCATGTAAACTTTGCCGGTTTTGTCCAGCAGCCGGAAATCTTGTCCCTCATACCGGGCAAGCGCTTCGAATTGTTCGATTAATCCCGCCTCGCGGAGCGCTCTTTGCCCGGAATCTTCATGAATATCTAGGGAACCGCCCTGCTTGCGACTACTAGGGGATGATTCGCGTTCATAGACGACGGTTTTTAAGCCATGCTGCTGAAGGATTCGCGCCAGCGTCAGCCCACCGGGGCCAGCCCCTACGATGGCAATGCGTTGTTCGTGTGCTTTTGTTGTTTGATTCATAATCGACACCTCGGATTTGGATTTTATTTTTTCGACTACCGAGAGTATACGATGGGGATTTAAACTGAATATTAACGATGAATTATTCCGGTGCGATCGGCACGACCATGTTCCACGTATTGGCGGCTCTGGCGAAGCCTCCTTCTCCATCCGCCGTTGCAGCGAACAAGTGCGTCGGCTTCCCGTCCTGGAACAAAATGAATGGCCGCTCAAAGCTGCCCATCATCGTCTCAGAGCCGTCATCCCATTTAATTTTCCTGGAATATGCTTTAGGACGATGGGATAGCTGCCAAGTCAATCCGTCTTCGGAATAAGCATGGATACCTGCATGTAGCTCCCCGCAGATGCGGCCGTCCATATCTTTGGCAATGAGCTCATAGCGCTCGCCCGTATGCCATACAAACGGATCTTCCAGATGAAATTGTGCAGGCGGAAATACTGGATCTTCGCTGACCACGCGGTAGGAACCGTCGAATCGTTCTGCTCGCGCCGCGCCGATCATCATTTGACCATGCACATTCCCTTCATACTGACGCGCTTTGTAAATTAGCAGTACGGAGCCATCCTCATGAATGCAAGGTGCGGGATTAGAGGTCAAGAAGCTGTCAAACCGCCCTGGCCGAGTAGGTAGAATCGGAGCATCCCTTCGTTCCCAAGGGCCGAAGACGCTTTTGGAAGTCGCCAGACCAACTCGCTTGTTGGCGCGGGCAACGATACAGCGCGGGTCCGTAAGGCCGAATTCTTCTCCTGGCTTTACGTCTTCCAAAGGGTGTGTAGAACCCATGTAATAGAGCACATAGGTGTCTCCGTGTTTTGTAATATGCGGATTATGAGTGCTGCGGCCGTCCCAATATTGTGCTCCGCGTGCCGAGAACACAATCTCCTCGAACGTATAGGGTCCTTCCGGCGTATCCGAAACCGCCCTTACGACTTCGGAGTGAACAAGCCAGCCCGGATGCATCGGCATATGTTTGGGCCAACGGGATGCAAACATATGAAAGCGTCCGTCCTCGCCTTTCACGACAGAGCCGCACCATACCCAATAACCTTCCATGCGAAATCCGCCGTCTCTCGGGGCTGGCAGCAGCCTGTCATATAAGCTTCGATGTTGTTTTGTCATCTATCTCACCCTTTTGTCAAAGATTTATGAAAAAATAGTATTCCGAGTTGGACGAAGCACGTACGTCTGGCCGGCTTGAGTCGCGAATTCAATTCCTGCTTCAGAGCCGGCGTCCTGCATGCCTGACTCTCCCGTGACCGTGAGCCCTAAATCGCTTTCAATTTTACAGTGCCCTCCGCTGATTGAACGGATCACAGCCTCTGTCAGCTGGCCGTTGTCCCATATGAGATCGACCTCGAATCCGCCTCTCGCCCGCAGCCCGCTTACGCGTCCGCTTGGCCATGCAGTCGGCAAAGCCGGCAGCAGCCGAATGGCCCCGGCGTGCGATTGCAGCAGCATTTCCGCAATAGCTGCCGCTGCGCCGAAGTTGGCGTCGATCTGAAAGGGCGGATGATCGCCGAATAAATTCGGGTGTACCGCATGACTTAGCAGCTCTTGGAAATTGGCGTAAGCTTGCTCGCCATCCTCCAGCCTTGCCCAGAAATTAATAATCCATGCCCGGCTCCAGCCGGTATGGCCGCCACCGTGCTGCAGCCTGCGCTGCAGGGATACTTTGGCCGCTTCCGCAAGCACCGGCGTACCGCGCTTAGAAATTTGCTCCCCTGGATGGAGCGCAAACAAATGAGAAATATGCCGGTGTCCAGGCTCCGGCTCGTCATAATCGACCGACCATTCCATCAGTTGACCGTGCTGACCGATTTGCGGCTCAGGCAGCCTGCTTATCGCTCTAACCAGCTCTTCCCGGAAGGCATCGTCAATTCCAAGCAGCTGGCTTGCATCCACGCAGCCGCTGAACAAGGCGAAAATCAGCTGCGTATCCATAGAAGGCCCCATGCAGAGGTGCCCGATGTTGCCATTTGGCAGCTGGTAGCTGTTCTCCGGAGAAAGAGACGGCGCCGTAACCAGCCTGCCTTGATCATCCTCTACCAGATAATCGAGGAAAAATTCGGCGGCTTCCTTCATGACGGGGTAGGCGCGCTCCGCAAGGAAGCTGCGATTCTGGCCAAATCTGTAATGATCCCAAAGATGCAAAGCCAGCCATGCGCCCCCCATCGGCCAAATAACGGCAGGCATGTACGTTCCTTGAATCGCGGTATCCGCCCAAATATCGCTCGCATGATGGACGACAAATCCGCGTGCTCCGTATACCGTCTGAGCGGTGCGCCGACCGTTGACCACGAGCCTGTCCAGGAAATCGAACAACGGCTCATGGCACTCGGCAAGATTAGCGGATTCCGCCGGCCAATAATTCATTTGCAAATTAATGTTCGTATGATAATCCGCTTCCCATGGGGGTGTATGGCTCTCATTCCATATGCCCTGCAGATTGGCCGGAAGCGTTCCAGGTCTTGAGCTGGCCATGAGCAAATACCGTCCGTACTGGAAAAATAGCGCTGCCATCCCGGGGTCCTCCCCGCCTTCCGTTATCCGCCGAAGGCGTTCGTCCGTGGGCAGATTGGCGAGGCTGCTGACGTGCGAATCATGCAGGTCAAGCTCAACCCGCTTGAACATCGAGCGGTGATCTTCCGCGTGGTTCGCGCGTAGCGCGGCGTATCCTAAACGAGCGGCTCGCTCCGCTTGCTTCAAGCATTCCGCCTTAGGATCCGCGTGCCGGAATGTTGTTTGCGCTGTCAAAAGCAGCGTCACCGAATCCGCGCCGTTCACGGACAGGTAGCCGCCATGCATCCGCAGGCTTCCGCCTTCGGCGACAGCTTTGAGCATAGCGCAATACGTGATGCCATCCGGGCCGCACTGGCCTGACATGACCAAGGTGTCGCCGCCAAGGACTTCCATCCGTCCATCGAATGGACGACGGTTGAGACTCCCATCCAACGTCAAACTTGCAGGCTCGCTTGCATACATACGAATCACAATCGCTTGATCGACCGCACTGGCAAACATTTCTCTGTGATACGAAATGCCTTGACAAGTGTAGCTGACAGACATGATACCGCTTTCCAAATCAAGCTCACGGTAATAATCGGTTATTTCCCCGTCCATACCCTCAAAAAGCAGCGTAAGATCGCCGAGAGGCTGATATGGCGCGAAATGTTGCGGGACTGATGTCATTGACAGCTTTGCCAGCCGCTCCGCTTCTTGCGGTCGGCCTTCGAACAATAGGCTGCGAATTTCATTCAGATGCTTTAGAGCTTCGGGATTGTCGCGCTGCCCAGGACCGCCATACCAAACAGAGTCCTCATTCAGTTGAATTCTTTCCTGTTTGACTTGACCAAAAACCATCCCGCCTAGTCTTCCATTGCCGATTGGGATTGCTTGGACCCACGTTTTTGCAGGTCGATCATACCATAGCTTCACATTCGAACTTTCCATTCATGGCGTCCTCCTTCATCTGCTGCCTCACCACGCAACCATAAGGTTATCGATAACTCTATTGTATGTCTATATAATTTCTTGTCAATAAACGATTTTTTCACCATCTATCCGCAGAAAACAAACTTCATCATTAATGGTTACAAAACGACAACGGTTTTCGAGCAACATTTTACGTCATATCCGTTATTCTATGAAAAAGGAATTTACTAGAGCAAATTCCTATCCAATATAGAAGGAGGACTTATCGTGGCACACAAAGTTGTCAGTGATGAAGAACTGCTGTTGCTGCTGTCCCCCATTGACGATAACCCGGAAACGAACTTAACCGAGAAACCGAAGCTCACCATGAAACTGCTACTTGAACTTATCAAAAAACTCAAGGAAGAAAATATCGTTCTATCCAACCGGGTAACCGAATACGAGCTTAAACTGGAGCATCATCTCCAAACAAAAGCTGAAATTGCCAGCACTTTGGAAGTAGCGGTCCACATCGAACCTGTACCTGCAATCGAAATGTGCAATGAAACTGCGTACGTGCTCCCTCACAACGCACTAGCGCCACGCTCCCTTCGTCATCCTTCACACAGGAAAAAACCCATCTGGATGTTATTCATCAAAGAGGCAGTGAGATTTTTCATCCGGCGTCGCAAAATTTTTATCCATACGCCTAAAAACGGCTTCTGAAATTAATTCAGAAACCGGCCATCATGATCAAAAAAGCGGCTTGCCCGAAGGCAAACCGCTTTTCCCGTCCTTTTTTAAAACCGTGGTAAATTGGATAAATTGTTGCTCGGATCCCCGTCCGGGTAAGAACGCAGCGTCTTTTCCCCTTCGCGATTTCTTCCGGTGTTCACATCCTCAATTAATCCGGCCTCCGTCATCGCAATCGCATCCGCAATACCGACAACTCTGCCGTCTTGGAATTGGACCGCACTGATACCGCCATCTCCATAATGAACGGCTTGAATGATCGCCTTGTTCGGATCGATGGTATGCGGACCTGCACCGTATTGCGTGCCATCTCGCATAAATGTACCGTACTGCGTAGGCTGACCATTGGGCCCATAGCCTGTATACCCGCCTTGGAAGCCCACGTTGCGCGCATCGGCATGATTGATCCCTGTATTTCGCTGACCGTATGGCGCATTCAGGTTGCCGGAAGAGCCTGGCACAGGCATTCCGCCCTGATACGTCTGATATGGATTAACATCGTTACGTGCTTGCGGTATGGACGTTTGTTGACCGCTTGGTTGATACGTCGGCTGCATCATGCCATAAGGCTGGCTTTGCATATTCGGATTAGGTTCTGGCACACGTCGGCGTCTCGACATTCGTATCGACTCCTTTGTTTTCGTTATATGGCTGCCACCTAACTAGCATGCGTCACACACGCGAATCCTATGCCTCTATCGGCGCAAGCCCATCATATTTCCGGAAGCATACCTTCTTAGTCCTCCATAAAATACACCGATGCCCCCAGCGCAAAGCAGAAGCGTCACACCTATAGCTCCCAAAATAAAAGGTACGTCTGCTTCCCGTAACAATCCGATCGGCAAGTAGCTGATAAATCCTGCTGGCAGGACCGTGAATAGAACAATTTTGCCTAGACCGCGGAAAATGCTGGTTGGATACGTTGTAAAAGTAAGAAGTGCATTATACAATTGAAAACTCAACCCTTCCGTGCTGCCTAACCAAAAAGCAAGACAGTTCACAATCACCGTAAAAAACAAGAATATCAACGTCGAAAGCACCATCGCCAGCCCGAATTTCATAAAGCCTAACCCCGACTTATCGCCGAAAGCGATATAGATGAATAGTGCGAAGAGCACATCACCTATCGCACTTACCGACATGCGGCTTATGAGAACATGCAGCAGAACCGGTTTCGGCTGCGTTAAATAAATATCCAGCTGTCCAGTCGCAATCAGATTCGATATCCGCATCGCATTGCCGAAGAAAGCAGCCATCGTACCAAAACCCCCGGCCGCTATCGCCCAAAGCATCATCACATCTTGAAGCTCCCATCCGTTCAAAACCTGGAACCGGCCAAAATAAATCCCCCAAAATACGATCCAAACCACATTATTGACAATCATCATGCCGGCTGTAAGGAGAAAGCTCAATCGAAACTCCATCGCTCCCGCCAGATTCAACTTCCAGCATTCCCAAACAAAACGAAGCAAACGCTTGAACTTGCCGGGCTGCCCCATTTCACTGATTGATGCCGATTTGCTATCCACCGTTAACATTGAGCTTTGTCACTCCTTTCTGGTACACCCAGGACACGATAACGCCAATCACAAGCATCCAAATGAGCTGTGTCCCAAGCACGCCTAACATGTTGGACATATCGAAAGCTACAGTTGTTTTGGCTGGCAAATACACGATAGCTTGAAAAGGAAGCCAATGACCAATTCTTTGTAGAACGTCTGGGAATAGCTCAAGGGGCATCAGCATTCCGCCTATAGTAAATAAAAATTTGTTATACACAAATTCAAGTCCCCGCGTCTCCTCGACCCAAAAGGCACAAAGCGCCAGCACCATGTTTAACAAAAAGTTGACGGTAAAGCCGCACAACGCAATGAACGGGAGCCATAACAGGCCAAAGCCGAAGTGCGGGGGGCCAATGATGATCAGTCCCAAAATGGCGCCGAGCGCTGCATTAACGATAAATCGCACCGCCGCTTCACTCATATACTCCACATAGTGAAACACGACAAAATTGACCGGCCGAACAAATTTAAAAACGATATCCCCGCTCTTCACTTCCTCTTCAACACGGGTACACAAGCTCGGACAAGCGAGGATCATCGATTCCGTAATGACCAGATACCACATGATTTGCTTGAAGCTATAACCGGCTATCGTGTTTGTTCCTTCCCCTTGAAACGTCGTCTGCCATAACTGAAGAAATATATAAAGAATCAAGAGCAGAAACAAAGAGCGAATAAGAAAATCAGCCACATAGGCAAGTTGATTGCGCAGCGTGATTTTTCCGATAAAAGCATATTTAACGGATTTGCTCCAGGAGTTCATGTTCCTTCCCTCCCTTGCCGTACTCCCCGTACATAAGCGTGATGATCTCCTCCATGGGCGGGTCCTCTACGGTGACGTCGACGATCCGGTGAGCCGCCATGATCCGGGACAGCGCCGCTTCAATCGTGGTGACTCCCGTATCGACCGAAAGCGAAAGCCGGGCTCCGCTCTTTTCTAGCACACTCACGCCTTCGAGCTCCATCCGGCCAGGTTCATCCTCAAGCACAAGGCGTACCGTCTTGTGGGTCATGAAGCACTGCTTCATCACATCTACGCGATCATCGAATACGATGCGGCCATGATTGATGACGATTGCCCTGTCACATAGCCGCTCAATGTCCCCGGCATCGTGCGAAGTGAGGAATATCGTCGTTCCTTCTTCGCGTTTTAGCTCAAGGATGAGCTCTCGAATACGCTGTTTTACGACGACATCCAGCCCAATGGTCGGTTCATCCAGAAATAACACCTGAGGACGATGCAGCAGGGAGGCGGCAATTTCACAGCGCATCCGCTCGCCTAGCGAAAGCTTCCGAACAGTTGTGTGCAAATAAGGCCCAAGCTCAAATCGCTCGATAAGATTGTCGCGACGCTTGATATAGTCACTTCGCCGCAGCTCGTATATTCGGCTCATAAGCTCAAATGTATCGATAGGCGGCAGGTGATACCACAACTGCGACTTTTGTCCGAACACAGAGCCAATACGATAACTGAGCTTGTTGCGTTCTTTCCACGGACAACAGCCGAGCACTTCCGCTTCGCCGGTTGACGGATGCAGAATCCCTGTCAACATTTTGATCGTTGTTGATTTACCGGCACCGTTTGGCCCGAGAAAGGCAAGTGTCTCCCCTTGCATAGCGGAGAATGTAATGCCTTCAACGGCTGACTTTTCCACGTATTGCGGCCTTATCAGCGCTTTCACGCTTCCTGTGAATCCTTCCTCTTTTTTCTTCATGCGAAAAGATTTCCCTAACTGCTGTGCGCGTATCGACGTCTCCATGTCTACCGTCCTTTCATTCGCTGCAGCAAAAAAGACCTCTCGGTCCGTTTCGCCTATGCAGGCGGAACTTTCCGAAGGTCTTTTATCCCTTACGGTGTAACACGTCTCGATCCGTGCCGGCTTCGCTTGGTTCGCCATCCGCATGGATTCGGATCCCTAGAAGCCCTTCCGTTTATTTTCCACATCTTAACACATCATGTCATGTACAGACAATACTTTTTACAATCAATTTTCAGACTGCTGAAGGGAATCAAGTTCTTCTTTGAGCACAGCCGATTTTTGCTGAGCATTCTCAATTTGGTTCTGAAGCTCATGGATTTCCTCCTCCGCCTCCGACAGTGCAGCCGCGGTAGCCTGCGAGTGAAGCTCTTGAGCTACCTGCAGGGTTTGTTCCGCAGCCTGCTCCGCTTGTTGTGCAAACTGTTTAATTTGTTCGATGTTTTGCTTATTTTCATCTTGACTTTGTTGATCTTCTTGTGGCATAAAGAAACCCCCTGCTCGAATTTTCCATACAGGATTAATTTTAGTAAAATGGACCGATCTTATTCTCAGAATGACCTCACTTCTACCAATTTCCTGCTTTCACTGCTATACTTACAGCATGTAAACGTCAAAGAGGTGACTATTGCCTATGAACATCATTAAAGTCAAGGACCGGCACGAATTAGACAAAAGAATCCCCTCTATGCCATGGTATATAGAGAAATTCATCAACTACAAGCTGCCCGATCTTTCCCCTTCCTCCTTGCTGGAATATGTGCGCGATTACGAAATTTTCCTTTCTTGGCTCTTGGCAGAAGGATTAAGCGCGGCCCCGGCTATGAATCAAGTTCCGCTGGAAGATTTGGAGAAATTGCATATGGACAGCGTAGATAACTTCCGCATGTTCCTTGCTACCCGGAAAGAACAAGCGAACGTAAAAACGACCATTAACCGTAAGCTGTCCGCACTACGCTCCCTGTTTCATTATTTAAGCCAAATTGCGGAAGACGACAATTTCTACCCGCTTCTTAAGCGAAATGTCATGGCCAAAGTGGAGATTAAGCGCTCCCACCGACCTAAAGACACTGCTGCCAAGCTTGAGGGAAAGCTGCTGCAGGAAGAGGAAATTGCCCAGTTTATCGACTATGTCCGGAACGGCTACGAGCATGACGTCGCTTCGAACAAGCAAGCCATTTACTCCTACGAACGCAACAAAACAAGGGATATTTGCATCATAACGCTGATTTTGAATTCCGGTTTGCGCGTTTCGGAGGTTTTCAATCTAAACATGGATGATATTGATCTCAAGAAAAAGCTGACCCATGTATATCGCAAAGGGAAAAACGACGATACGTTCAAAACCCCGGTCTATTTCCGCCAGGAAGCCATTCAAGCGCTAACGGACTATATGGCTATTCGGCAAACCCAGTATAAACCGGTCAAAAAAGAAAAAGCCCTCTTCCTCGCCATTGCAAATGGCAAAAAAGAAGGCGTCCGTATGACCAAGAGGGCTATTCAAGAGCTTGTGATCAAATACGCGAAGCGATTCGGCAAGCCCTACTTGTCCGTTCACAAGCTGCGGCACTCGTTCGCCACAGATTACTACTTGCAGAACGATTTGTACAAAACGCAAGAGCAGCTCGGTCATGCTTCGCCGGAAACGACGCAAATTTATGCCCATCTTACGGATCGAACCATGTCCGAAGCGATTGATAAACGATTGGAATCCTGAAGCTTACTTCAGGATTTTTTCGATTTGTTCCAATTCTTCCGGAGCGAATTCCAGATTTTTCAGAGCTGCGACGTTTTCTTCAATTTGCGAAACGCGGCTTGCCCCGATCAGCGCTGAAGTGACGCGTCCGCCGCGAAGCACCCAAGCCAGAGCCATTTGCGCTAAGCTTTGACCACGGCTTGCTGCAAACTCGTTCAGCTGAATAATTTGGTTCAGCTTCTCTTCTGTGATGTCCTTCGTATTCAAGAATTGGCTTTTCCCGCCAGCCCTCGAATCACTCGGAACACCGCTCACATATTTATTCGTCAGCAAACCTTGCGCAAGCGGACAAAACGCAATACTGCCCACTCCGAAATCATCCAGAACATCCTGAAGTCCGCCCTCGATCCAACGATTCAACATACTGTAAGAAGGTTGATGAATCAATAGCGGCGTTCCAAGACCTTTTAGAATCGCAGCCGCTTCCTTCGTTTGTTCTGCCGTATAGTTGGAAAGTCCCACATACAAGGCTTTCCCTTGACGAACAATTTGATCAAGCGCTGCCATGGTTTCTTCAAAAGGCGTGTTCGGATCTGGTCTGTGCGAATAGAAAATATCGACGTACTCCAGTCCCATCCGTTTCAAGCTTTGATCCAGCGAGGATACCAAGTATTTCTTAGAGCCCCACTCCCCATATGGACCTTCCCACATGTAGTAGCCCGCCTTCGTCGAAATGATCATTTCATCGCGGTACGCGCCTAGATCGCTCTTCAGCACTTTGCCGAACATTTCTTCAGCCGATCCCGGAGGCGGCCCATAGTTATTCGCCAAGTCAAAATGTGTAATCCCCAGATCAAACGAACGCAGCAGCATGGCTCGTCCATTCTCATGAATGTCCAATCCGCCGAAATTGTGCCACAGCCCTAATGAAATCGCCGGGAGCTTAAGTCCGGACTTGCCGGAACGATTATATTTCATTTCTGCATAACGAGTTGAACTTGCCTGATAAACCATGTTCTTCCTCCTTCAAATGTCCGTAGAAAAACTTACGGTGTAGACATCTATTAATATTTCACCAATTAATGGTTTCTAAGTACAGTATAGGCGAACCTCGACAACAAAAAAAGAACTGAAAAAAACGTGTCTTACTTACCTTGAGGTGAGTGTGCCTGCTGCATGCCATATACGGTGATGTGACTTGGCTCAGCAATTCGCTGATTCCGTGTTCTTTGACTAACTGGTGGAGCTTTCAGAGTCTGATCGCCCTCAAATGCACAACAAAGAAGACCAGAGCGGCAGCTCTGATCCTCGTGGACAACAGTATGGAATTTATTGTTGCGGATTTTTAAGTACTTCGATTTCCGTTTCGGACAAGCCAGTTGCCCATAGCTCATTAATGCACTTGCTTGCTTAACTCCGTAATTTCAGCTTCGGACAGACCGGTTATTCTCGAAATTGCCGAAACCGACAAACCTTCTTTCAGCATGCCTGCCACAACTTCCTTATCCCTTTCCGCCTTGCCTTCAAGTCTTCCTTCCTCTCTGCCCCTGGACTCCACATAGTCCAATGCAGACTGCTCATCCAGCAGCGCTTTTTTCCGCGCCTCGTACAGCATCCGTGCTTCTTTGTCTTGACTCAAAAACTCCAGCGTCGTCATCGCTTTTTTCAAACCTGGAGTATCCATCGCTAATTCCTCCCATCGGTCCTGATTAGTACCATTAATGAACATCAGCCAATTTACGAGTCGGCGGTCCATCTCGTGGGCTTTGATACCCAGCTTCGACAGCTCCATAAAGTGGATTTCAATGTCATCGATAAGCAGTTCGCCTGTATGGTCTTCTCTCATGTGAAAAATATTATGAAAACGATCATTCGGAATGTAGTTAAAGGTCAAGATGTTGATCGAAATGACTTTTTGCAAGGTCGTGTAGAGCTTGCCTTCCAGGCCTTAATAGTTGCTCAGTCATCGTCTCAACTCCAAACGGCATGCAATTTCCAGCGATTTTACTATTTTCATTATACCACAAAAAAGGGAGGGCGTAGACGGGAACAATGCCTGCTGCTCCTCGCCGCGTAAACAGATAGCTCGATTGTTGCCGTTGTCGGCGCGATCAATTTTTGTCGGTCACTGCTCTGCACCACCTCCTCTCGAATCGCCCTCAGTAGTTGGACAAACTCCAGTTTGCTCTTAATTTCTCAACTGCGCTGATTGTTGAGTAGTCGCTCTTCTTTCGCTGAGGAAGGTCGACGTCCGCACCAAATCCTATGTCTCATCAAGTTTCGGACACAGCCGCCGTTATATCGTCGAAAAGCGTCACCTCTCACTGCCAATGGACACCAGAGTCCTTATTTGCCGATTCCGGGGCGAAACCAGTCTCCAAGTGAGCATATAACAGCGATAGTGTCCGTTACATGTGCGAAGGTGTCCTTTTCCACTGAATAAGGGCCTCCTTGTCCGCCAGCGAGGACAGAACAAGTCCTGACGAAATAGCGGACCCCAGATCCCCTTCCCTCGTCCAAAATGGTGTTTTCAACAGAATAACGCCCTGTAGTTCTCCCTATCCTCCCGGAGTTCCATAAATCAAAAAAACTGCCGAGTCTCCCCGGCAGCTTTCAGATCTACTTACATTTGCCGCAGCCGCAATTGCATTTGCGTTTTGGCTTATAAATTTCTTTTTTGGTAAGCAACACTGTGGATTTCGCAGTCCCGCGTATTCCGGCACAACGCAAACAGTCGGCAATACATTGGTTTCGGCCAACGACGAACAACCGTGTACAGACATTGCGGCAATATCGTCCGCAGTTCGGTACTGCACTTACATTTCCGAGATAAGCGCTTTTTTGCATACCTCAAGCACCGCCTTTTCCTTTGGTACTATAAGGTATTCCTGCGCTCCTGGTTACGGTTGTACGATTCAGCTAAACTTTTTGCTTATTTTGCAATGCAAGCACAAGTTCCATGCCGTGTTCCTGCAGCCATTTCGTTTTTTCAAATGTATTTTGAATGATATCGATCAGCACGCCTTGCGGATCGACGCCATCTGCATATCGTCCCAAAAAATGAATAAAAACATCCAGTCTCCGAAGCTCAATCAACAGCGGAAGCACTTGAAGTTCCGCCTCTTTTAACGCAACAGACTGCCCGTAACCCTCATAAAAAGCCGCACAATTACGTTTCAGCTCATCTCTGGAAAGCGCCGGATCAATCAGATCCGACAAGCAGACGGCGATTTCCATAACGCGAAGATCTCTGGTTACAAACTCAAAATCAAGCACGGCGGTAATTCGTCCGTCCCCATCAACGAGCATGTTCGATCCGTTAATGTCCCCATGGACAAGCTGGTGAGGCAGTTTTCGCAATGCGGGAATCGCTTGATAAAAGGCTGAAAACCGTTCAAAAATGTATGTTAGCTCCTCACGCAGTGCAGAGAACGTTTCCGGAGGATGCAAACAGAACTCATGAATCGCATCCGGCGTGCAGCGGGGATGAATGTTGTCAATCTCATAGTACGGCGGATACACAGGCTTTAGATCGACAGATACCGCTGCGAGAACGGCAGAGAGCTGGCCGACAGCCGCTCCAAATTGTAAGATTTGCTCGGCATTCATCCATGTTGGATTCATCCCGTCTGTAAATGTAAACAAAGCGGCGAGCTTCCCTTGACTTTGATCCAACTGTACGACGGTTCCGCCGTCCGGCAGCTCGATCGGTACCGGGATGCGATACGGCAGCTGATTTTTGCGTTTATGAAGCGCCAACAGGATGCGATGCTCAAACATGATTTTATCGATATCCCGGTGTGTTTCGTATAGCCGCATCACATAGGTGCTGCCGGCCACCTCGACAAACCGCGTTGTATTATTCATTCCCCCCGCACCTGTTCGCATCGTCCAGGTTTGACCAGGGAACCAGTATGCAGGCAATAAGGCTAATTGCTCCTCCAAATCTTTTACGCGCATCATTGTATTCGTCAGCTCTCTTTCACTAAACCTGATTGTCGCCTTCCACCGCAAATTCGAAGTCCTCTACATCAAAAGCCTGAACTGGAATGCCCGCTCCAATCAGCCTTTCGATAAAATCGAACTGATCCGTCAATAAGGCCGCTTGCTCCTTGATCGCAGTCAGAATTAACTCGGTTTCAATCGGGTCGAATTGTTCGCCATACGCTTCGTTATCAATGGCAAATACAACCATCAGGGTCACATGCTCGTTGATCGGAAGCGGAGGGCTTTTGCGCCATGGAACAGCAAGCGCTTTTTCTATTTTTTTCTTATTAAAAGATTCCTCGAAGAACGCGATCAGCTCGCCAATCATTTGCTTAACGAATCCGTCGTCTTCTTCCTCCAGCATAATCGGCTCGCTGCCGGCCTGCAGCTCATATAATTCTTGAATGCTCGTATAAGGGATTAAGTAAGTAACAGGCTGCCCGGGCAGCATCAACTGACCGTGTACGGCGAGCATGACTGCCTCTATAATAAACGTTTTGCTCATGTTTAATCATTCTCCTTCCTCTAAGGTTGCACCAGCATTATTTCGCTAGAAAGCATTAGAAATCCTTTTTTCAAAAGGCAAATTAGCCTCGGCTCAACCGCTATAACAAAAAACCGTCAGCTCCAGCGATCTCACTGATCACTCGAACAAACGGTTCAAAATCATATTATAAGCTCCCATCGACAGCCTCACGATCCTCATACACCGGAAGATAAGGTTTCTTTGAAAATCGATTCGCATAGGCCGACGCTACATAACAATCCGGCTTAATGACTGGAACCATCCCGACAGATGCTACTCGCCGCACCATCTCTTGGACGAATTTGGCCGTTCGGTTCTTCGTCTCATCATCCCCTGCATCAATATGGATATACATATCGAGAGAGGCTCCTTGATACAGATGAGGAAGAACGATATTTTCCATATCCTGTCGTTTAGCCTCGTCAAAGTATGTCGCGATCTCTTCACTGAGCGCAGTTTCCATCGAGAGCTTTTCTTTAATCGAATGCATGGCCCGATGGACAATCACTTGACGATAGCACGCCCACGCTCCTTTACCACAACGCTGGATCACTACACCTGTTATGAATTTGGTGTGGCCCGGGTGTACCTGACAATCCGTACCGATAATGAATTTGTAGATAGCTGCAGGGTCTAGCCGCATGAAATGCAAAATTCGCTCATGAACCGTATCCAGGTTTAGTCCTCTTTCCGTCGTGTTCCGAAATTCCAGTGGGTGGTTTGCTTTCGAAGTTTTCAAAGATAAGGTTCTTCCTTTCTCCGTAGAATCAGGAAGAAGCGGATGCTGGCCTCATGCATCCGCCCCTATCTATAGTATATGGCAAAACTCCTCTGATCGAACCATCACTTATCGTAAAACGCTTCCGCCGTATAAAAAGCGGTTCTCCCATTGCTTTCCTTCGATCGTATCGACCCGCACGCCGCCGGATTCTACGGAGTACGTGTGCAGGATGTTTCCATCTCCTAAATAAAGCGCAACATGCGTAATTGGTTCTTTAAAAGCATTCATATTGGCATAGTCAGAAGCTTTGCTGCCTTTGTAGGAGCTGAAGAACATCAAATCGCCCCGTTTTAATTGCGTCCAATCTGTGGTGACAGGACCTAAAGAGCGAACAAACGTGCCTTGTGACGCGGAATCGCTCGGTACGGAGAAGCGTAAAGCATCCCAGAACATCGTTTGTACGAAATCCGAGCAGTCGAACGTCGTCGGGTCGTTTCGGTCGGAACCATACTCGTACGGTGTCCCTAAATAACTATTGCCTGTTGCAATAACTGCTTCAATCTCATCGGCCAGCGGCATATTAGGCACTGCAACAGAGAAATCAGTTATGATGTATTTGCTGCTCGAGCTAACGTAACCGCTTGTACCGTTTGCATCCTGAATTTTGTACCAACTGTCATTGACTTTATCCGTGACTAGCACTTCTTCCCCTTTGCTTAGCATCCGAATCACTTTGGATCCGCTATCGGAAGAAGGAAGCGTGCGAAAGTTAACGCCATAAATGATTTGTGCATTGCTGATGATTTTTATGTATTTACTGTTCGTAGATACATAACCGCTTACGCCCTGAGCATCTTTGATTTTATACCAATTTGAAGAGACATAATTCGTTACAGTAACTTTTTCATTTGCTTTCAGCAAACGGATGACAGTGCTTGACGTGTTCGGCTGAGTTCTAAAACTTACGCCCGAAACGATTTGCGCCTTGGTTGTAACGCCCTCAGCTGCTGAAATTGCCGCCGGGAAAACAAAACTAAGCACTAAAGCCATCATGCTGAAAACCATCGTCCATTTTTTCATCGCCTCAACCGCTCTCCCATGCTGTCATATTTTTCGTTCATACCCTAATTATAGGTTCATTGCGTGATGAGCGAATATAGGCGAATGGTTGCGTTTTTTGTCGATTGCATTCTGTTGCTGCATGGCTGCGTACCTATTGACGATGCGGTTTAATTTTCCACTTTACGGACCTCCGGTTTTCGTATAGAAAGCCAAAACAGCGCGTAACTGTCGTCATTCTTCAGCTTCACGTTGCAAAGCTTCATCTCCCTTTCCTCAAGCTCGATAACTTGCCATTCCTCGGCATCTAACCCTTCAACGGAGAGAATAAAAGCATGCGCTTGCTCCTCCGCTTCCTCTTGCTCGGACCAATATTTCACGCCATAATAAGCAAGTCCATAATGGTTGACCAGCGTGCATGTATAGAGCTGATCGGTTCTTTTGTTCTGCATAACAAATGGCATCAGGGCTTCCTCCATTAAAAAGGCACATTCACCGCACAGGGTGAACGTGCCTGGTTCATAGTATTGCAATTACAAATAAGCGTTCTCGTGCTTTGCTTTCAATCGATTCCAGCGACGCTCAACTTCGACCTCGAACGATTTGAGAGAGCCCTCATATTCCGGCTTCGTCATATGCTTCGTTTTCCCCATCGTTTTCAGCCAGTCGGCCAAAGGAATTTTCTTGTTCTTATCCTCCGGGTTGTAGGTGAGGGTCGTTATCCCGTGCTCTACTTCGTACAGCGGGAAGAAGCAGGAATCAACCGCAGCGCCTACAATGTTCGATCCCTCTTGATCGTCGGACAACCAGTTGAGCGGGCAGGCAATCAGAATTTTGCCGTACACCAAGCCTTCGTTCTGGGCGTACCACTGCGCTTTCGCCGCCTTTTTCACAAGATCCTGCGGGTAAGCCTCAGATCCGGTAAACACATATGGAATATGCGTGGCCGCCATAATTTGCGCGGTATCCTTATGGTGGAACACTTTACCGCCTTGATGCTTCCCGACATTCGAAGTCGACGTGCGGTGGCCCATCGGTGTGGAATAGGACAGCTGGGCGCCGGTATTCATGTATCCCTCGTTATCGTACTCGAGGATAATCATTTTATGGTTGCGCAGTGCAGCGCCAATGGCCGGCCCCATGCCGATATCCATCCCGCCGTCGCCGGTAATCATGACGAAAGTGAAGTCGTCCTTCAAGCCCAGATGATCGAGCTCTCCGCGCCGCTTGCGCTCCCAGAACATCTCAACAACCCCTGACAGCGTTGCGGCACCGTTCTGGAACAGGTTGTGGATATAGGTCGCCTTGTGGGCTGAGTACGGATAGCCCGTCGTGACGACCATCGCACAGCCGGTATGAAAGATCGATACGATATCGCCCTCGATGCCTTTGAAAAATAGCTCCAACCCCGAGAAAATGCCGCAGCCCGGACAGGCGCCATGCCCCGGAGCGATACGTTTCGGCTTTTTGGTCAGCGCGCGCAGCGGCGGGATGCGAACGTTCAGCTTGCCTGAAGTCTCATCCGGCGTCACCGTAATGAGTCCTGTCTTCAAATCCTCATACTTCATCGGCGTAAGTACCCGCTTCGGCGCTTTGGCCGGGTCGCCCGGCGTGTGACCGTAGTAATCGAAGGGCACTTCCACCTTGCCGCTTTGCACAGCGTCAATGGCAAATTGGAACAGATTATGCCCGTCTTCGGCATAAAAGTCCTTGCCGCCTAAGCCGTAGATGCGGCTTATCACAAGCGTATCTCTGTTCCCGTGCGTGAACAGGGCCGCTTTAATTTCGTTGACCATATTGCCGCCATGGCCGCCGTATGAATCCGCGCGATCGCCTACGGTGATCGCTTTCACGTTCTGCAAAGCATCCGCAATCTGCTTGGCCGGGAAAGGACGGATCATATTCGGTGCGATGGATCCCGCTTTAATGCCCTTCTCGCGGAGCTGGTCGACGACGTCTTTGATGATTTCGGAGGCCGAATTCATCAGGAACACCGCGACTTCCGCGTCCTCCATCCGATACAGCTCGAGAATCGGATAGTCACGACCGGTTAATTCGGCATATTCCTGCCGAATGCGGTCGTATACCCCTTCGGCGTTGTACATCGCCATTGACTGCTGGTAACAGTTATTAATGTAATCCGGTTCATTCATATAAGGACCGACCGTGATCGGGTTGTTTCGATCCAACGTATCCGGGAAGCCTTTCGGCTGCTCGCCGAGAAAAGCGTGGACATCATCGCGATGTGCAAACGTTTGCACTCTGCGCTTCTGGTGGGACGTGAAATAGCCGTCCGAAGCGACCAATACCGGCAAGCGCACCGCCGGATCTTCCGCCAGTTTTAACGCGATAATGTTCATATCGTAGACGGATTGGGGGTCACGGCACATCACAATGGGCCATCCCGTATTCAAGGCATAGTACAAATCCGAGTGATCCCCGTGAATGTTCAAGGGACCGGAAACGGACCGGCATACCAGGTTCATCACCATTGGGAAGCGTGTACCGGATTGTACCGGCATTTGTTCCAACATATACAAATAACCGTTGGCGCTTGTCGCGTTAAATACGCGGCCGCCAGCAGTTGAAGCGCCATAGCATATACCTGCAGATCCGTGCTCGCCGTCAGCCGGGATAAGCACAATATCATGTTGTCCGTTGGACTTCATAAGATCTAGAAATTGGGCTACTTCCGTAGATGGAGAAATCGGGAAATATCCCATGACATGATAATTAATTTGATGAGCTGCATAAGCAGCCATCTCGTTGCCTGATTCGTATACAATGCGTTGCTCTACCTTGGCCTGCCCTAATTCCTTCTTAATATCAATGGACATACGAGTAGTTCCACCCTTCTCCCATAAATACTCTCTAAGAGTTTACAGCTAGATTGAAGCGATGTGGCATACGGTGATTATCGGCATAACCGTCTACTTCCCGCTCGTCTGTGAGCGCTTCGGTCGGACAAGCCTGTACACATTTGAGGCAGCCTTTGCAATATTGATAGTCAATGCCCTGCAAAAACATTTGCGGACGCCCTTTTTTGTCAGGGAGCTCATCCCACACAAAGCAGAAATCCGGGCAAACATTATCGCAAGAAGCACAGTGAATACATTTATCTTCATGGAAATGCGGCATCATCCCCGCACGGGAAATACTTAAATCCTTCAGAATACTGTTGCCTGGATTTGAAATGACTCCGCCGATCGTTTGCGTCTCGTACCCGAGCACAGGCGTATCGAAGCGGACGAAATCAGGCATCGTCTCCCCTTCTGGAAGCGCATACGATTGGAATTGAACCTCGTTATAGCCGCGGTCGAACGTCCGTAAGGCAGGTGCAACAGCCAGCGGATATTTCTTCTCCAACGATTTGCGAATAACGCCTCTCATGACTTCCGGATCAAGGAAGTCGCACAACCGGAACAGCGCGCCAAGCATCGCCATGTTAACGCGGTTCTTCTCCTCCAGCGAGATGCCGATCGCATCGATCACGGCGATCGTGCCGCCTCTGAGCTTCATCTTTTCCTTGAGCTCATCAGGCGTTTTGGTTGAATTTACTAATACGGTACTATCCTCATAGATGCCACTGATAACGTTTACAGTTTTGGAAAGCGATTCATGAAAAACACCAACAACATGCGGTCGTTCTACGGGCGATGTATCCCGTATTTGCGTATCCATGTCACAAAACCGGATATGTGCTTTCACTGCCGATCCTTTCTTCTCAGAACCATAAGAAGAAAAACTAACTCCGTTCAATCCAACCCCGACAACTCCTGCCTCCGCCAGCATCTTGCCTGCCAGATTGGCGCCGAGACCGCCGATGGATTCCAGCCTTATCTCGAAAAATCCGAGATCGTTCAATTTAGGTAAAGTTACCATGCAAGGTCTCCTTTCAAAAATGAACTGCATAAAGAATGAATAGTATGAATAGTAAATCTACTATCATTGTAACAAGAAATCGCTGGTAATCAACCTTTTTTTAACTCGGAGCCCCTCACAGCAAATAATCGATAATAAGGCCGCACTTTCCCAAATAGAAGCTTGATGCCGCTTCTCTCTCCGCTTCATCTTCATTACAGCCCTTGTCAGCCTCTTCGCACTCTTCACATACGTTGACAAAATCATCCTCAATCGGATTAAAGACAACACCGCAAACTTGTGAGCACGCCCTCATCCTCATCTCTCCCCGTTTCAAATCCCTCGAATTTGTAAACGCTTGCATTCATTGTATCTCCTATTATACAGCCGTTTATAGCGATAACACCATAAGTCTTTATCAAATCTTTAGCATTCAAAATAGGCCCTTTCTCTTGATTAGGTCTATTTCTGTGAGATAATGTAGAAATAACAAAGATAATGTCGGACATTTGGAAAGGATGGCACGATTTTGCTCCATTCAATCATTTCCCATGAACTGCATGGACTCTTCTACCTCTTCAGTGCTGCATTAATCCATCTGGTTCTTACCCCTATATTCATTTACAAAGAGCATCAGCGAAATTTATTATTTGGGCTTCTCCTCGTCATCTTAATGAATGTTTACTGGCAGTTTGAAGAGATCGACCCTCTCATCTATTCGCTCCACTTGTTGCCGCTATCGTTGACGGCGATCATCCTATTTGCCGGATTTATCCCTGCTGCGATGACATGGATCTGTTTTAATATAGGCTGCTACCTTGTTTTGAATTACTATTGGCAACCGGCATTGCTTAGCAGCGCATTTATTTTGTTTGGCAGCTATTTTGTTAGACATAAAGTCAATCAGATGAAGCTCAAAACCAAGTTATGTTATGCAGCGGGTTTGCTTAGCGTATACGAAATATTGTATGTGCTGCTTGCGACCCCTATCCAAACTTACTTCTCACTGTATGTTTTATACACCATTTTGTTTACTTTTGTTTCACTCTTGGTATTGATCATCGTCATCTTTCATCTAAAAAGACACCAATTTATTAGGGAGCGGCTCGTCACCTTAGAAAAGGATCGCATGGTCGGCCAATTGGCGGCCACGATCTCTCATGAGATTCGAAATCCGTTAACTTCTATCCGTGGCTTCCTGCAGCTTTTGGATCAGAAAGAACTTTCTATGTATGATCAGAAGCGGTATATTGAGCTGGCGCTTTCCGGCGTGGATCAGGCAAACACCATCCTCAACGATTATTTGAACTACGCCAAGCCGTCTACAGGGCTGCAGGAACAATTGGATATCAGAAAGGAATTGGAAGCAACGCTTCGATTCATCTCTCCTTATGCGACAGATCATGAGGTTGTAATTGAAATTACGCACGATAACGAGGTCCCTCTCTACATCCTTGGAGAATCCAAAAAACTCCGCCAATGCTTGATGAATTTGGTTAAAAACGCCATCGAATCCATGCCTAACGGCGGCCTCATTTCCATGCGAACCTGCAAACTGCCGGGTGCCGTTCAGATTTTAATTACCGATACAGGCGTTGGAATGACGCAAGAGCAAATTAATTCGCTCGGAATGCCGTTCTATACGACCAAAGAACAAGGAACCGGGCTTGGAATTGTTGTCGTCATGAGCATTATCAAAATGATGAACGGAACCATTTCTTTCAGCAGCTCCTTGAATCAAGGCACGGAATGCTCAATCCTGTTTCAACAAAAATAGGTGCCAAGACCCTCCATTAACATCGAAGATGATCTGTGTTATTCTGTTATGACAAGCATTCATCATGATACGTGAAGGAGGGCTTTGCCATGCATTCCGATTTCATTCAGATCAAATCGCTGGAAGGCGACTTGAAGATGTCTCATAAAAAAAAGGACTACGGTCTGACCGTCACAACCAAAGAACTGATCTTTCACAAACCGCATGTGAATTATTATTTCAAACTTGACCAGATCATCTCTATTGTTCCGTATGATAATTCAACGCTCAAAACCATTACATTCGTCAATGCCCGCTCTTCTAACCAAGAATCCACCCATCTGGCTCCTGGCTCTGAGCACTTCCGCATTTATGTACAAGGCGCTACGGTCCATAACCGCAGTGGTTTGTTTGAAATAGGACCGATTGATATCATTCTCCCTATTTATCCAATCATGCTGAAAGCTATTTCTGAATGCCTGCAGCGCAAGGGACTGACCGTCTTCTAATACGACAAAAAAGCAAAGGCTGAGAACATTTTCTCTCACCTTTGCTTTTTTTGTATGTATGGTTAGGACACCTGTTCCTTTTCGATAATAAAAGCGAGTAATCGTGCGCAGCTCTCTTCCACCATCTCGTAAACCTCTTGAAAATTCCCGGTATAATACGGGTCAGGCACATCTTTATTCATACGCCCAGGCGCAAAATCCAACAACTTATGAATGGAAGCCCGCTTCTCGCCGGCAGCCGGTTTCGGAGCAAATCCAGCCAAATTACGGACATTGCTCTCATCCATCGCCACAATGTATGTAAACTGCATGAAATCATCCGATGTGACTTGTCTCGCTTGCATCCCTTTGTAATCTATCTGATTTTTATCCAAAATGTCTCTGGTTCCTTGATGCGGCGGATGCCCGATGTGCCAGTCCCCGGTGCCAGCTGAATCGATCGCTATGACATGAGCAAGCCCCGCCTGCTTGACTTGGTGTCGAAACACGGCTTCCGCCATGGGAGAGCGGCAAATATTTCCTAAACAAACGAATAAGACCTGGATCATACTTCACCAAATACAAGCTTTTTCTCACGCATCGTTAACGCTCTGGCGGGGATATCGAGGACAATTTTGCCTTCGGATATTCCCCAAATGCGTGTTGCAAACCGCTCCGCTAATTCTACCTTGTGCAGGGTCGCGATTACGCTCATATTCCTGTCTTTGCATAATGATTTCAAATCCTGAAGAATATATTCCGTTGATTTCGGGTCCAGTCCTGATACCGGTTCATCGGCAACCAGCACTTTAGGTCCTAGAATCAATGCTTTGGCAATCGCGACACGCTGCTGCTCGCCGCCGCTTAGCTGACCGACCTTCTTGTCGCCTTTATCAAGCAGGCCCACTTTTTCCAAATAGTCCATGCTGTCCACATGCTCATCTCGGGATGTCAGGCCTGTTAGTACTCGCAAAGGCGTTTGGAATACTCTTCCCATCATCACATTTTTGACAGCGCTTTTATTTCGGTTGAGCGCAGGTTTTTCTTCAAGAAAGGCGAAGTCTTTGCCTAGTTTGAAACGCTCCCACGGACCTGGCTTTGAGATATCGTTGGATTGATAGATGAGTTGGCCGCTTGTCCACTTTTCTTGATGACTGATACAGCGCAGTAAGGTGGTTTTGCCGCTCCCGCTGCTTCCAATGACTGCGATAAACTCGCCCTCATCCACTTGAAAGCTGATTTGAGAAAGCACTTGATTGTCCGGCGGATATACTTTACTTAGATTGCGTACGGTCAGCATGACATCCCTCCTTCATTATGTTGATTTTGGAAAAAATCGCCCTCACATCAAGCTGGAGCCTGATAAGACGGCGATTCTCCATTCCCCGCAGGAAGCCTCTTAGTCACAAGATGTCGGCGCTTCAGCAGTTCCTGCTTCTACATTGATTTTGTCGGAGATTGTATCACGGATGACCGACATCACAAGCTGCAACAAATAATTGATATCGTCTTGTGTTTGTTTAAATTCGCTTACAATCGGAATGCCATCCAGTTCATCTTGCAGAACTTCGATTTCATTCTCAATTTTTTGAACCATTTTCTCATTTTTGAATGTTTGGAACGCGACGATTTCTTTTTGCTTCTTTTTAATCGAACTGATCAACACCTGAATATCCGGGTTATTGGCAATTTGTTTCTCGGCCTTTTGATAAAATTGCACTTCATTCGAAGTCGTCAACAAATTGGCCAGTTCCTTGGCTTTATCCAAAATATCTTCACGAACGATCATTTCCGTATTCGTAAACTCCTCCACTTTGAAAGCATGAGGCTGATTATCGTTATGTTGATGATCACATTGGGACATTCTCATACACACTCCTATCTATATTAACAACGACTTACATGGACAATTTCATCGGTTTGGAGACGATTTCACCCTTCAAAATCCAGGTTTGCGCATGCGTCACTTTAACGTCTATCATTTGTCCGATCAGCTCTTTAGAGCCGGTAAAATGAATCAGCTTATTCGTACGCGTGCGCCCAGCAAGTACATCGGCATTATTTTTACTTTCGCCTTCGACCAGTACTTCAACTGTTTCCCCCAGCAGCTTCTCGTTGCTTGCTTTACTGTGAGCGTTCACAAGCTCATTCAAGCGATACAATCGCTGTTTCTTCACTTCCATCGGAACATTGTCTTCCATGCCGGCGGCAGGCGTCCCTTCTCGCGGCGAATAAATAAAGGTAAACGCGAAATCAAAGCCTACTTCCTCATAGAGCGACATTGTTTCTTCGAATTGCTCGTCTGTCTCACCCGGAAAACCGACAATAATATCCGTCGTTAGTACGACATCAGGCATCGTTGCTTTAATCTTGCGGGCAAGCTGCAAATAATGATCTCTGGAATACTTCCTGCTCATCCGTTTCAAAACTTCGGTATTGCCCGACTGAACAGGAAGATGGATATGCTCGACCAGATTGCCTCCTTGACCTAACACTTCAATCAAGTCGTCATCAAAGTCGCGTGGATGCGAGGTTGTAAACCGAACTCTCGGTACGTCGATTTTACGAATGTCATCCATCAAATTAGCGAAAGAATACGTAATATCTTCAAAGTCTTTGCCGTAAGCATTGACGTTTTGTCCAAGCAGCGTAATTTCCTGGAATCCTTGACGAGCCAGATCTCTTACTTCGGCAAGCACATCCTGCGGTCTCCGGCTTCTCTCTTTGCCGCGTGTATAAGGAACGATACAGTACGTGCAGAACTTATCGCATCCGAACATAATGTTCACCCAAGCACGGATGCCTTCCCGTTTCTTCGGTAAATTTTCAACGATGTCGCCTTCTTTGGACCATACTTCAACGACCATTTCTTTGTTATAAAAAGCATCCTTCAATAATGCCGGCAGACGATGAATATTATGTGTCCCAAAAATCAAATCAACAAAAGCATGCTTCTGCATGATCCGGTTCACAACCGCTTCTTCCTGCGACATACAACCGCATACGCCAAGAACAAGGCCTGGCTTCTGCGCTTTGAGCGCCTTCAGATGTCCAAGCTCGCCGAACACTTTGTCCTCAGCATTTTCCCGGATGGCGCAAGTGTTCAGCAAAATAACATCTGCTTGATACTTGTCCTCCGTTGTCTGATAACCCATCTGTTCAAGCAAGCCTCTCATAACTTCTGTATCATGCTCATTCATCTGGCATCCGTAAGTGCGAATCAAATAATATTTATCTTTGCCGAACCCCTGCATGTCCTCAGGGATATGAAAGTCATAGTGAACGGCGATTTCTTCTTTTCCGCGCTTCTTAGCATCTGTCAGTGAAGGAGGCTGAAAATATTGGGAATAATCCTTGTCGGATTTCACTTGGTTAGCCACTTTCGTTCCTCCTACGAGTTTGCGTTGGTAAAACTTACGTAATACAAATAATTACGCAACTTTAATTATAACATCACATGCCTATTCAGATCAAAAGGAAATTGGCATAACGGTGAAAATGACGCTGTTTTGTCTATTCAAGGATCTCGGCCATATCGCCTGTTTTTACGCCGGCCGCATTCCCTTCATCCGTGTCGATGTGCATATCCAAGGCAAATTGCTCGGATACACGGGCAATCACGTCTTCAAAAATCAAAGGCCTTTCGCCATTCACTTTGACGCGCAGCAACTGTTTATCCTGAATGCCCCATTTCTCCGCATCTGAAGTGTGAAAATGAATATGTCTGGCGGCGACGATCACGCCTTGTTCCAGGTCAACTTCGCCTGCAGGACCTACGACACGGAGACCCGGTGTTTGATCGATATGACCTGATTCACGCACAGGAGGATTTACGCCTAAAGAGAACGCGTCGGTCCGTGATACTTCGATTTGTGTAAAAGGACGTGCCGGTCCCAGAATCCTTACTTTTTCAATCTTATTTTTCGGTCCAACAATCGTTACCGTTTCTTGCGCGGCAAATTGGCCGGGTTGCGAAAGATCTTTGAAATGCTTTAATTCATAGCCTTGTCCGAATAAGATTTCAATATGAGCCGGAGATAGATGAATATGTCTAGCAGAGACTCCAACGGGAACTGTTTTCATTATGTATCATCCTTTAAAAGAGTATAGTTGTCAGTATGGCCGCCCAGCAAAAAGGGCATACGGAGTATCTCCATATGCCCTCAACGTACAACGATTATTTGAATTCAGTGAGCATTTTGTTGAAGTCTGCTTCTGAAATTTGAAGATTTTGTTTCGACAGTCCTTCTTTTGCGAAGCTAGGAATAGAATCTTCATAACTCTTTTTATCTTTGTTTTGGTAAATGATACCTGTCAGCATGGAGTTGGTTTCCATGATCTTGGTCATTGCCATTACGCGATTTGTGTAGTCGTAATCAGGAATTTCATCAAGATCTACGATGTTTTCTTTGAACCAGTCATACGTGTTCACTTTATTGAAAGTTACGCATGGGCTGAAAACGTTGATCAAGGAGAATCCTTTGTGGTTCAGACCAGCTTCGATAACAGCTGTTAACTGTTTCAAGTTGCTGGAGAACGATTGTGCTACGAAAGTTGCGCCTGCAGCCATAGCTACTTCTAACGGAGAAATAGCGGACTCGATTGTTCCAAGCGGCGTGCTTTTCGTTTTGAAGCCTTCCGCACTACGCGGGGATGCTTGACCTTTTGTCAAACCGTAAATTTGGTTATCCATTACGATGTAAGTTACATCGATGTTACGGCGAATTGCGTGTACCGTGTGACCCATACCGATTGCGAAACCGTCTCCGTCACCTCCGGAAGCGATAACTGTCAAGTCGCGGTTAGCCATTTTCACACCTTGTGCGATCGGCAGCGATCTGCCGTGAATACCATGGAAGCCATAAGCATTGATATAACCGGAGATACGACCGGAACAACCAATACCCGATACGATAGCCAAACCTTCAGGCTCTAAACCAACATTAGCCGCTGCGCGTTGAATAGCCGCTTGTACGGAGAAGTCTCCGCATCCTGGACACCAATTCGGCTTTACATTGTTACGAAAGTCTTTTAATGTTGCCATGCTAAAGTCAACTCCTTACATTTTTGTTCGATCTCTGCTGGAAGGAACGGATTACCGTTGTATTTCAATACGTTAATAATTTTATCTGCATGACCGACATGCAGTTTAATTTGATCTGCTAGTTGACCAGTTGCGTTGTTCTCAACAACGATAACTTGTTTTGCTTTTTCAACAAGCGGTCTCAACTGCTCAGCCGGGAATGGATGAATCAAACGAACTGTCGCGTGATTTGTTTTGATGCCTGTTTGTTCAACGCGGCGTCTTGCTTCGTCAATTGTACCGCCAGTGGAGCCCATGCCGATGATCAGAAGATCCGGGTTCTCGTAAGGAGCATCCGCTTTGATGGCGTCAGTTACTTGAATGTGTTTCAACTTCTCAAGACGTTTATCCATCATTTTTTGACGGTTTTCCGTGCTCTCGGACGGACGGCCTGTTTGGTCGTGCTCAACCCCTGTTACGTGGTGAAGACCATGTTTCACGCCTGGAATTACACGTGGAGACACACCGTTCGCTGTGAACTCATAACGTTTGAACAATTCGTTGGCAGCAAGCTCAGGAGCTTCTGTTACCAAGTTTCCGCGGTCGATCACGATGCGGTTGTAGTCCAGCATTTCAGCGGATTGTTTACCCAAGGAAAGCTGAAGGTCCGTCATCAGAATGACTGGGCATTGGTATTTCTCAGCCAAGTTGAAAGCTTCAATCGTGTCGTAGAAGCACTCTTCAATTGTGCTAGGAGACAATACGATTTTCGGAATTTCACCGTGCGTACCGTATACCATTGCGTTCAAATCGGATTGTTCTTGTTTCGTTGGAAGACCTGTACTTGGACCGCCGCGCTGTGTATCAACGATAACAACCGGTGTTTCTGTCATACCAGCCAAGCCAATAGCTTCCATCATCAAGGAAAGACCAGGACCAGCGGAAGCTGTCAGAGCACGCGCACCAGCGTAGTTAGCGCCAATGGCCATTGTGCAAGCTGCGATCTCATCTTCCGTTTGGATAACGGTACCGCCGAATTTAGGAAGCGCTTTGATCAAATATTCCATTACCTCGGAAGCCGGTGTAATCGGATAGGCAGGCATGAAACGGCAGCCGGCAGCTACAGCTCCAAGAGCGATTGCATCGTTACCGATCATGAACAATTTTTGCTTGCCGTCAGCCGGCTCTAATTGGAAGTCAGCGATAGGGCCGCCTGCCAATTCCAGAACGGATTCAGCACCTTTGCGTACAGCTTCAACGTTTTTCTCAACGACAGCCGCGCCTTTACGTCCGAACTCTTCTTCTACAGCTTTATTAAACACATCAAGCGGCAAACCGAGCAGCGCCCAAGATGCACCAGATGCGGCCATGTTCTTAAATAGGGATGTTCCTAGTTCTTCTGCAATTGCAGTAATCGGAACCGGAAACAGACGTGCTTTAATTCCTTCAGGTAATACCGGGTTAAATTTGGCATCTGCAACGATTACTCCGTTGTCACGAAGCTCGTGAGCATTGAAATCGATACTTTCTTGGTCAAAAGCTACCAGAATGTCCAAATCATCTGAAATTGCGCGAATCGGTTTGGTGCTGATGCGAATCTTGTTATTTGTATGTCCCCCCTTAATCCGTGAAGAGAAATGACGGTACCCATACAAATAGTAACCGAGACGGTTCAATGCAGTAGAGAAGATACGGTCAGTACTTTCGACCCCTTCACCCTGTTGACCTCCGATTTTCCAAGATAACTGACTAATCACCGTACGTCCACTCCTTTTGATTGTAGCTGCTCGAAGACATTAAAAGCTATTTTGTAAGTAAAAAAAGATGATGCAATAAAAAAAATCTTTCACTGTCAACCAAATTCTATGCCTTTACGGAGTAAAATGCAAGGGGTACAAACAAATCTAACAGATAGAGTTTTTAGATCGAACCTATATCAATATTAGATTGATTCGCAATTTTCATTTCGGCAGGTTTGCCAGCATGAAATTACGCCAATTTTCGAACAAAAACGCTTCAACTTGCGCTTCCCTGTAGTTCTTGCAAAGGGCTTCAATTAGGTTTTCGTATTGTCCGGCATGTCTCAGCCCTTTGACCCATTGTTCAATGCCGTCAAAATCAGATCCGAAACCGATATGCCTCTCTCCCCCCAATGAGCAGACGTAATCAATATGTTTGAGCAGGGCCGGGATTGGAACAACCGGATTCACGCTTTCGACAAAGTAAGGAACAAATGTGATGCCCATCAGTCCCTGACATTGAATGATAGCTTTCACTTGATCGTCTGATAAATTTCTTGGATGGGGACATATTTTCTGCGCATTCGAGTGGGAAGCGATAAAAGGTTTCTGATAGATCTCGACCAATTCCCAGAATGCCGCCTGCGATAAGTGCGACACATCTGCTATTATACCCATAGTTTCGAATTCTCTTAACATCAGTTTCCCTTTTCTTGTGAACCCCCCTTTCCTAGGCTCCATAACCCCGTCAGCGGCCCAATTCGCGTAGTTCCAAGTAAGTCCTATACTCCTTACTCCAAGGTGGTATAGGATTCGCAAATGAGTGAGATTGCCTGCTAACGCATCTACACCTTCTAGAGTCAGAATAGCGCCTACTTGCTCTCCCGCTTCCACATCGTGCCAATCTTGCACATTTTGAATGAAACGCATGCCGGGATGGCCAACGATTTTACGGTGAAATAGATCAACCATCTGCAGAATATGCTCGAAAGCAGGCTGCTGGGTCGCATCCGATAAGTAGATGGCAAAACATTGCACCTTAATTCCCGCCTGCCGCAGCCTCGGATAACTGACATCCAAGTCCTGTTCTTCCTTGCCGAAATCTAGTTTAGGGTTCGCATACAGTTTCGTAAGCGCATCGCAGTGACCATCCATGATTTTCATCCCTTTAGCCTCCTCATCTATCGCTAAACAAGACAAAAACCTCTTGCACAGAGGTTTTTGGCAAAGAATAAAAAACCTGTCTACAGGGTAAACAGGCTGCATGCATTATGTATGGTACCGCTGATTACCTCGGCTCTACAATGAGTTTAATGGCCGTCCGATCTTCCCCGTCAATCACGATATCTGTGAAGGCTGGTACACAAATTAAGTCAACTCCGCTGGGCGCCACAAATCCTCTTGCGATCGCTACTGCTTTGATGGCTTGGTTTAGGGCGCCTGCACCGATGGCTTGGAGCTCTGCCGCCCCGCGCTCGCGCAAAACACCTGCCAATGCACCTGCAACGGAGTTTGGGTTGGATTTTGCTGAAACTTTTAATACATCCATGAATAGTACCTCCTCGGGAATGATGGATAGTTCCATTAACCATCATATTCTCGAGGCTGCCTAAACATGACTTGCCGCTAACAATCAAATATTCGCAATTATCTGAATCATAGACTAATCCATGAAAACTTGATCTTCATCGTAGCGAATGAGCTGTATTCCTTTGGACAGACCCGTTTGATCGTCCAATTCAATAACGACCGCATGGAAATGCCATTTCCCTTCATCGGTCACGAAACGAACAGGCAGCTGCGTTTTAAACTTCTGCAGCACGGCATTTCGCTCGACACCCAGGATCCCATCGCGCGGGCCTACCATCCCTACATCCGTTACATAGGCCGTGCCCTGCGGCAATACACGGTTGTCATTGGTTTGCACATGGGTATGCGTGCCGACTACGGCAGACACTTTCCCATCTAAATGCCAACCCATGGCAATTTTCTCGGAAGTCGCTTCCGCATGGAAATCGACAAAAACAAATTTATGTTTCTTTTTATCTCCTTCAAGAATCTCATCCACTTTTCGAAACGGACAATCGATTGGCGGCAAGAATGTGCGTCCTTGCAAGTTAATGATAAGCAGCTCCTGATCCTTGACCTTAATGACCGTATGTCCCCTTCCCGGTGTTCCGGGTGGAAAGTTGGCCGGCCGTACCATTTTCTCGTCCCGGTCAATAAAATCAAAGATTTCTTTCTGATCCCATGTATGATTGCCCATTGTAAGCGCCTGAATGCCCATCTCATAGATTTCTTTCGCGATGGCTGACGTAATCCCTTTGCCGGCAGCCGCGTTCTCCCCGTTGGCAATGAAGACGGCGTGAGGATGCAATTGCTTTAATCGTGGCATGATGCTTTTCAACGCTTTTCGTCCGACAGATCCAACAATATCTCCAATGAATACAATTTTCATAACAAATAGATAGCTCCTTTATAAACATAGATACGGGATGGATAAGCTCCACTGGCACTAGTAACGGTAACGGTAACGGTAACGGTAACGGTAACGGCAATGGCAGCGGCAGCTTCCCTCCTGAAAATAAGGAAAAGTGGCTGTATCAGCCACTTTTCGCATTGGTTACTCTTATTTAGCGTATTCAACTGCTCGTGTTTCACGAATGACCGTAACCTTAATATGTCCTGGATAATCGAGTTCACCCTCGATTTTTTTGGTAATATCGCGGGCCAGACGGAATGCTTCGGTATCATCCACTTTCTCCGGTTGAACCATAACGCGTACTTCACGGCCTGCTTGAATGGCGTATGATTTCTCAACACCTTCAAAAGATTCCGATATTTCTTCGAGCTTTTCCAAACGCTTAATATAGGTTTCGAGCGTTTCCCTGCGTGCTCCAGGTCTAGCCGCGGATAAGGCATCTGCTGCTCCGACTAACATCGCGATAACGGATGTTGCCTCCACATCGCCGTGATGCGAAGCAATACTGTTAATGACGACTGGATGCTCTTTGTATTTCTTACCAATCTCAACACCGATTTCGACATGAGATCCTTCAACCTCGTGGTCAAGCGCCTTACCGATGTCATGAAGCAGCCCGGCACGTTTCGCCAAAGTTACGTCTACCCCGAGCTCCCCGGCCATCAGTCCAGCCAGATAAGCTACCTCCATGGAATGCTTCAACACGTTCTGACCATAACTTGTTCTAAATTTCAGTCGACCTAAAATCTTGATCAAATCAGGATGCAATCCGTGAACGCCCACCTCGAACGTGGCTTGCTCCCCATATTCGCGGATACGCTCGTCCACTTCTTTACGGGATTTCTCAACCATCTCTTCGATGCGAGCAGGATGAATTCTTCCATCAGCAACTAGCTTCTCTAAAGAGGTACGAGCAATTTCACGTCTGATTGGATCAAATCCAGATAAAATAACGGCTTCCGGCGTATCATCAATAATAAGATCAATACCCGTTAATGTTTCCAGTGCACGGATATTGCGTCCCTCACGACCGATGATGCGGCCTTTCATTTCTTCATTTGGCAATGAAACAACAGAAACGGTCGTTTCAGCAACATGATCTGCAGCGCAACGCTGAATGGCAAGCGTGATGATTTCACGTGCTTTCTTATCGCCGTCTTCTTTGGCCTGCGTTTCAATTTCTTTAATAAGCTGTGCGGTTTCGTGACGTACTTCCTGTTCTACATTCGTAAGAATAATGCTCTTCGCTTCTTCCATAGTAAGACCTGAGATACGTTCTAACTCCGAAACCTGGCTTTTATAAAGCTGATCAATTTGATTTTGGGTATCCTCGATCCGCTTCTCTTTGTTGGCAACTTGCTCTTCTTTACGCTCGAGAGATTCTAATTTTTTATCCAGCGATTCCTCTTTTTGCAACAATCGTCTTTCTTGTCGTTGAATTTCATTCCGACGCTCACGAATGTCTTTTTCAGCTTCGGACCTAAGCTTATGCACTTCGTCCTTTGCTTCCAGAACCGTTTCCTTCTTCAGTGCTTCTGCTTCTTTCTTAGCAGCTTCTCTAATCTGCTCAGCGGCTGTTTCAGCACTGGAAATTTTCGCTTCTGCAAGAGATTTACGGATAAAATAACCAATCCCTAAGCATGCAGCTCCAACAATGAGAATGATCGCGATCCAGATGAAAGTCATCATCTTGTTCACCTCCTCGTTGGTTTCTCCAAGGTGTTAGCCTGGGATTCCGTTCGGTTTTTTAATCCGATTTTTAATTGTTTGACTAGTCATACATACCCCTAAGTTAAAAAAGAGTATGGCTTTTAAATGAATGCGCACTGTGCGTTAGAGGCACATTAGTGCTAATAATCCATAATCAACAGTGTAAAAATTGGCGGTTTTTACAGCTGTCCTCTCAAAATCAATGAAATTAGTATGATTTTGAATACATTATGAAAATATACACTGTTATTTTATCTTTTGTCGAAGAAGCTTGTCAAGCGATGTTCCATGAGAACATCATCTTGATCTGCCAAATGTCACCAAAAAGGTTCATGCCATGAATGAATTTCAGCAACTATTTAATGCCATTAATAATCAAAAGTCTCGTCTAAGATCTCGAATTCATCCTCGCTCGGCTCACTGCTTAATTGTCCGAGCACCTTATTTACGATTGCTCCTGTATACCCTCTGCGCATCAGAAACGCGGCTGTTTTTCTTTTCTTATCGAATGTTTCGCCGGAAGTTTGCTTCCATTTCGTTTGGGCAAGCTTCATGGCACCTGCGAACTCATCCTCCGGATTAATGTTTTCCATCGCATGTTTAACAAGCTCTTTATGGATGCCTTTCTGCTGAAGCTCTTGACGCACCAGATTACGACCTTTTTTTTGAGATATGATACGGCTGTCCGTCCACATCTTCGCAAATTCCTCATCATTGAGGTACTTCTGCGAGGCTAATTTCTCTATGACCCACTCGATAACCGGCGGTTCATAGCCTGTTTCTTTGAGCTTGCGTTTCAACTCGCTGGTTGAATGCGGACGTCGGCCGATTACGCGCAAAGCCTTCATATAGGCGTTGTTCCGCTCTTCGTCTTGAATAATGCGTTCTATTTCTTCCTGATTTACGGTTTCCCCTTTGGCTAAACGATGTTTAATTAAAATGTCTTCATGAACGGAAAAAGCGTACTCTTCATTCAAAAATATATTATAGCGGTGCTTGCCCCGCTTCTGTTTCTCCACCATCGTGATTATGGACGTCTGTTGTTCTTCCTGCTCCAACCTCTCAACTCCTTTTAATAAACGAAAGCACCTTAACCCGAGGTTTAAGGTGCTTTCGTGGCATGATCTAGTTGAACTTTAGTCGATAGCCTCTTCTAGTTCTTCATCATCTTCATCGTCAACATTTGGCCCAATTGCGATAATCAAGTTGCTGTTCTCGCGAATTTTTTGCTCAATGGTTTCGGACATTGCTTTGTTCTCTTTCAAAAACTGCTTCGCATTCTCACGACCTTGGCCCAGACGTTCGCCTTCATAGGAATACCAAGCTCCGCTTTTGTTCACGATATCCATCTCTGTCCCGATATCAATGATACTGCCTTCGCGCGAAATTCCTTCACCGTACATAATATCCACTTCCGCTTGTTTGAACGGAGGAGCTACTTTATTCTTAACGACCTTAATTCTCGTGCGGTTACCCACCATGTCATTACCTTGTTTGATTGTTTCTACGCGTCGAACATCCAGTCGAACAGATGAGTAGAATTTCAGCGCACGGCCGCCGGGAGTTGTCTCGGGATTACCGAACATAACGCCAACTTTCTCACGCAATTGGTTAATGAAAATCGCAATAACCTTCGATTTGTTGATCGCTCCGGAAAGCTTACGAAGTGCTTGTGACATAAGACGGGCTTGCAGACCCACATGGGAATCCCCCATCTCGCCCTCAATCTCTGCTTTAGGCACGAGCGCCGCGACGGAGTCGATTACGATAATATCTACAGCACCGCTTCTTACAAGCGCTTCTGCGATCTCTAGCGCTTGCTCGCCCGTATCCGGCTGGGAAAGCAGCAACTCATCTATGTTAATGCCGAGCTTACTTGCATAAGAAGGGTCCAAAGCGTGCTCCGCATCGATAAATGCAGCTTGTCCGCCAACCTTTTGGACTTCAGCGATAGCATGTAAAGCTACTGTTGTTTTACCTGAGGATTCTGGTCCGTATACTTCGATAATTCTTCCGCGTGGGAATCCACCTATGCCAAGTGCAATATCAAGGGCTAGCGCTCCGCTTGAAATTGTTTCAACTTGCATATGAGTTGATTCTCCAAGCTTCATGATGGAGCCTTTTCCGAATTGTTTCTCAATTTGTCGTAATGCATTATCAAGTGCTGCGCGACGATCTGTCAAAACACTCACTTCCTTCTATCATTATAGGTATATGATAACTTGTTTCGAGGTGTTTGCCAAGCATTTTTTCGAACATACATTCGACTTTTTCGCGAACAAACAAAAAACCGTAACAAAGTTATCGCTTTGCTACGGTTCTTCCGTTAACTCCTTTAATTATATGCGAACTCTATATTTCTTTCAACTGTTTCCATAAATGATAGAGCGCGCTCTTCGCCGACCTGTGTTTAATGGACTCCCGGTTTCCGGAAAGCTGCAGAGCAATCACTTCGGTTTGGGCATTCTTCTGAGCAAAACCTATGTAAACCAGACCCACCGGCTTGCCTTCGGAAGTGCCTGGACCGGCTACTCCCGTAACGGAGATGGCAAAGTCGCTTCCGGCCTCCGTCATCAAGTTGTCCGCCAGAATGGCAGCCGTTTCGCGGCTCACAGCTCCTGGAGCCTCTTCGCCTTCCAGCACCTCCATAGGAACGCCTAGCAGCTTATGCTTTAGCGCATTGGAATAGCAAATAATTCCGCCGAGGAAAGAGTTCGAGCTTCCCGGGATCGACGTAATTAAATCGCTAAGCAAGCCCCCTGTGCAGCTTTCAGCAACAGCCAGTGTCAACTTGCGCTCATCAAGCATTTTCAGCACGATCGTTTCAATCGGAACATCTTGGTCCGCATAAATATGCTGGCCTAAGCGGTTTCTAATCTCTTGCTCGGTTGCGAATAATTTGCTCTCGCCTTCTTGGATGGAGTGCGCACGCGTCGTTAAACGAATCGTCACTTCACCTTCTTTGGCATAAGGGGCAATGGTTGGATCGGACTGGGCTTGTATCAAATCAAGCAGTTGATACTCTAAATTGGATTCGCCGATGCCGGCAAATTTGAGCATTTTGGAATATAACGGAACTTCATCTTTCATGACCGTACGCAGCCAAGGAACCGCATGCTTCGTGAACATGGGCTTCATTTCTTTCGGAGGTCCCGGAAGCAGGATGAAATGCGTCCCCTCATAGGTGAGGGCAACGCCAACTGCAAGCCCTGTTTCGTTATGTAACGGATCGCTGCCTTCAAGCATTAGCGCTTGGCGTCTGTTGCTTTCAACCATATGGATTCCGCGTGAATGGAACATTTCTGTAATTGCTTGCATGGATGGCTCATGAATGACCAGCTGACGGCCTGTATGCGCCGCTAGGACATCTTTGGTCAGGTCGTCCTGGGTTGGACCAAGCCCGCCTGTACAAATGACGACATCCGCCCTGGAAGCGGCTAATTTGAAGCTTTCCAACAATCGCTGTTCATTATCGCCGACTACCGTCTGGAAATACATGTCAACGCCGATCGCGGCACATTCCCTGGAAAGGAATTGGGCGTTCGTATTTACAATTTGACCAAGCAAGAGCTCTGTTCCAACAGCAATAATTTCTGCTTTCATCCAAGCTTCCTCCTCTAAATAGAAAAAAACCAATAGGTTGCCCTATTGTGTCTTTTCTGTAAAATCTATGACATGCTTATTTTTAACAAAATACTCGATTCCTGAGTAGACCGTAATAATGGCCGCTGCCCAACTTGCTATGACATCAAAGGGAATGTTCAAAAACGTAAACGGAAAATTATTGATAAGCAGTGCAATGATGGCTGTGATCTGAGCTGCCGTCTTCGCTTTTCCCCATTTGCTAGCCGCCATCACGGTGCCTTCCAGGAGAGCAATTTGGCGAAGACCTGTAACCGCCCATTCTCTGCTGATAATGACAATGACAATCCATGCATCTACTTTACCCATTTCCACTAACGAAACGAGCACAGCCGTAACAAGCAGCTTATCCGCGAGCGGATCAAGCAGCTTGCCCAAATTGGTTACAAGATTGCGTTTTCTGGCAATGTAACCGTCTAAACTATCTGTGCTCGCTGCAATAATGAAAATTAGAGCAGCAATAATTTGATTATACGTTATGCTAAATTCCTCAATCCGTATATGAGGGAATTTGACCTTGATCAACAGAAAAAACATGATGATCGGTACTAGTAAAATCCTCGCAACGGTGATGCGGTTGGCCAGGTTCATGCAATTACCTCCCCGGATAGGTCAAACTCATAGGAGTGGGTAATGCGCACTTTAGCAAGCTCGCCGATCGTCAGCTTACCGTTGGATACGAATACTTCACCATCGATTTCCGGAGCATCAAATTGAGAACGCCCGATGTAAACATCGCTTCTGCCATCGTAACGCTCGATTAACACGTCGATTTCTTGACCGATGCGGCGTCCGCCGCGGATATTCGAAATTTCACGTTGAATTTCCATAATCGCATTCGCACGGTACTCTTTCACATCGTCAGGGACTTGATTCGGCAGACGGGCTGCCGGCGTATCGTCTTCTTTGGAATAGGCGAACACACCGAGACGATCGAACTGCACATCGCGAACAAACTGCTTCAAGTTCTCGAAATCCTCTTCCGTTTCGCCAGGGAAGCCGACAATCAATGAAGTACGCAGGGCGACATCCGGGATCGATTCGCGAATTTTGCGAACCAGCTCGCGAGTATCCTTTTGGCGTCCAGGTCTGCGCATGCGCTTAAGAATCGAATCTTCGCTGTGTTGAAGCGGCATGTCGATGTACTTGCATACCTTCGGATTCGTCGCCATAACTTCAATCAGCTCATCGCTAAAGAAACCAGGGTAAGCATAGTGCAGACGCACCCATTCAATACCTTCCACCTCGCTCACTTTATTGAGAAGGGTAGGCAGCATGAAGCTATCGTAAAGATCGGTTCCATAATTCGTAGAATCCTGCGCGATCAAGCTAATTTCTTTCACGCCTTGTGAAGCCAAGTTAGCCACTTCCGCTACAATGGACTCCATGCTTCTGCTCTTAAAGCTGCCCCGCATGATCGGGATACTGCAAAATGTACACGCATTATCGCAGCCTTCGGCAATCTTCACATACGCCGTGTATCTAGGGGTCGTAACGAGCCTTGGCAGGTCCGCATCATAATTAAACACCGGATTCCCGACGAGAACCGGTCTTTTTCCGCGCAGAGCTTCATCTACGATATGATTGATTTTATCAAAATCTCCCGTTCCCACGATTCCGTCAATCTCCGGCATTTCGTCCAGCAGCTGTTTCTTGTAACGTTGCGTTAAGCAGCCTGAAACGATAAGCGCCTTCAGATTCGCTGTTTCTTTCAGTTCTGCCATATCCAAAATTGTATTCACGGATTCTTCTTTCGCCGCATCGATGAACCCGCAAGTGTTCACGATAATGACAGTGGCATCTTCCTTGTTCTCTACAAGTTGAAAACCACGTCCATGTATTAATCCTGCCATAATCTCGGAATCGACCATGTTTTTCTCGCATCCGAGGGTTACTACTTTAACCTTTTCTGTCATGAAAGAAACAACCTCCAATAGTCCTAAAAACGCTCCCTACAAGTATAATACAAGCCCTATAGGGTGTCAAAAGTAAAAACCCCCTAGATACAGGGGGATTCTCTTTCAAAAACGTCGTATGTATGCCTATTTTAGGTTTACAAATTGCAAATCAAGAGGAATGTCTGCCTTGCGGAGCAGCGCGATGACAGCTTGCAAATCATCTCTGCTTTTCCCGGTAACCCGAATTTGATCGCCTTGAACTTGTGTTTTCACCTTGAGCTTGGAGTCGCGAATAAGGATATTAATTTTCTTCGAATTTTCTTGATCGACACCTTGCTTCATGCTGATTTTCTGTCTCACGGTTGAGCCGGCAGCCGGTTCTACTTTACTGTAATCGAGATTTTTGATTGAAATCCCGCGTTTCGTCATTTTCGCATGCAGGATGTCCAATACGTTCTGCAGCTTGAATTCATCATCGGAGGTAACGACCAGTTGATCCTTATCTAATTTAATGCTGCTTTTGCTGCCTTTAAAATCAAAGCGGGTCAATATCTCTTTTTCCGCCTGCACAATGGCGTTATTTAATTCCTGCATATCCACCTTGGATACAATATCAAACGAGCTTTCTGAACTCATCTTCGACCAAACACCCTTTCCATCAAATTACATTAGCATTATAGCAAGAAGTCTTCTAAAAAGAAACATCCCGCAGCTCCACGGCGCAGGATGTCTCTGGGGAAATGATTCATTGCCCGGGAAAGCGCAGGAAACGCCAAAATGCTAGCTTTTCTGCAAATTTAGCTGCACCCGCTTCGGATTAGGCGTATCGCCGACAGGAACTACGGTGCCATTAACGTTAAGCTCCAGCGCACTCGCCGCACCAACGTTCAAATAGGCTGAACTGGTTAAATCGAAGGTGTCCGTATCGCCCTCTTTGTACAGCTTCTGTCTAAGCATTTCCTTAGCGCCTCCGTCTGAAAGAGCATCAACTCGAATCCAGCAGGAGCCGGTAATTTTCATCTGGATATTCAAATGTGCAGTGCCTGTAATCGTATAGTTGTCTACACCTTTTTCATTACTGCTGAATTTAACTTGTACGGCCGGTGGCGGTGGTGTCAGCGTCGGGGTCGGAAGAGGCACCACTTTACCTTCACTGGACGCATACGTTGATGTAGTCGGCGTCGCGCCTGCCCCAGGATTCGTGGAATTCGTTATTCTCGGCGACTGCGTTTGAGAAGACTTATCCCCTGCCGGCGTTCCCTTGTAATTCTTATATGTATAATAGTACACGATTCCGAAAATGAGCAAAATAAAACAAATAAACATAACGCTGGAAGCCCACCGGCTCATTTTCTCCGTATTGCGAACACTCGTTCTATTCGTGCGAATCGTTTCTACAACCGGCTTTTCCACGACTGGAGAAGGATTCGTTGTTTCGTACATATTCAGCACTTCAGTTGGATCCAGTCCTACCGCTTCCGCGTAGCTTTTAATGAAAGCCCGCACATAGAAGCTTCCAGGCAGCACTTTATAGTTTCCTTCCTCAATGGCTTCAAGGTAGCGTTTGCGAATTTTTGTAACTTCCTGCAAATCATCAAGCGAAATTTTCTTTTCCAATCGTGTTTTACGTAAAATGTATCCAAGATCAGACATTATGGTCACCTCCTCGCGGGAATCCTATTAGTTAATGACGTTACAAACCTTAAAAAGGTTCGGAAGTGTACGTAAAAGAATCGTAATTGATTTCCTCGTCCGGGCTGTTGCGAAGTTCAATAATATAATCAAAGTGATTATATGTGTATTCGGATTCGCGAATAAATATATCCGGGTGCTCAATGACCTTCGTCGAAGGCATCGCCATAATGTCCTGCAGCAGGCTGTGATGCTTCTCATTCGAACGAATCGTGGAGACGATGCCGTCGATAATGAACACGTTGTTAGGGGTCATTTCATCTTCGGATAGTTGACTGCGAACCGTTTGTCTAAGCAATGTCGAAGAGACAAAGGTCCAACGCTTATTAGCGCAAACGCTGCCTGCGATGATGGACTCTGTTTTGCCAACGCGCGGCATGCCGCGAAGTCCGATCACGTGGTTGCCCTCCCGTTTGAACACCTCGCCCAAGAAATCGACCAAGAGACCCAACTCATCGCGGGTAAAACGAAACGTTTTGCGGTCATCGGAATCGCGTTCAATATATCGCCCGTGGCGCACGGCCAAAATATCAACCAATTTGGGCGGCCGCAGCGCCGTAATAGTAATATTATCTACTTTTTTCAACATTTTACCCATTAAGTCAATTTTTTCTTCGTCATTCGTTTGAAGAAGCATGCCGCGCGTCCGGTCTTCAACGCCGTTAATGGTTACAATATTAATGTCCAGCATCCCCATCAAGGAAGCAATATCCCCTAGGAGTCCGGGACGGTTTTTGTGAATCTTATACTCCATATACCATTCTTTAACGTCCAATCCTTCCACCTCATCGCTGTATCTGTAACGTTCAATTTGTCATCTCATCAAATAAATTCTACAATTTTCGCTAAGTTCCTTCTCAAAAACGCATGAAATTTATTTCATTTTTAGTTCGGTAAGCTCTGTTGCATTGTAATTCATAGGACCTTTATGCCATGACACACTTGTCATAGCAAGAAGCCGGTCATCTAAGATTTGCGGCCAGTTCAGTTCAGCCGATAAAGAGTTGGAGATATCCATCACGGATACGCCGAGTGTTTTTGCTTTCTGCAATTGCGCCTCTGTCGCCGGGGAATAGAAAATGATCCATTTCGCAAAATGCTGTCTCGTTTGAAACGATAACTGTTGGAACCACTGTTCATTATTGTCAAGCAAAACAATGTGATCCGCCTCTTCGGAAGGCGCCCATTCGGAAGGAATCGGGCGGTCGCTTCGCGTCACCCACTCCACGCTCACATTCTGAGCTAACAGTTCTTGAATCCACTTCGATTTCAACGCTTCAATCTGCTGGGCATCGATTTGCAGAATAGCTGCCTGGTCAACCGCCGTGCTGGCCGTTCCGTTCACATCAAGCTGACTTTGTAACAAAGTCCATTTACCCGCATTGAGCCCTTGCTGAATCACTCCATTCGCCGATGGGAACAAATCGTTGCCGATAACATATATGTAGTCGTACGAGCTTGTTTTCAACTTCGTAAGCACACGATCGTCAAGCGCGCTCAAATCGTTGATCCAATCGTAAGCTATGAAATTGACATCCCTCCACTTTTGAAGAGCCGAGCCAATTGCTTGTTTGGAAGGATCGGACAGATTAGCGCTTGAGAGCATCAAGACAGACAATTTCTTCTCCATTAACTCCTGCTTTATGACAGGAATACCTCGATTTCCGCAGCCTGATACAAGGAAAGATAAGAGCAAAATCACCAGCATAGAACGTTTGATCTTCATTGAATTCGATTCCTTTCCACCTAAAAAGCGTGCAAAAGCCTCCGAAAGAGGAGGCTTTCACATAGTACCTTATTGAATTGTAAAACGGTTATTAACCTTTGTCTACTAATTTTACCATGAGGCGGGCAAGCGTGCGTTTCTCCTGCTCGTCCCCTGCATCCCACAGCTCTTTGAGCACACGTTCCTGCTCATTTTCCGGGTCAACTTTATCTGCTAGAAATTCGCCGATTTGAAAAGCGAGCTTGGAGATGGTTTCGTCGCTCATCCCCGCTTGTCCGGCTTGACTGACACGCTCAGCCAGAAACTCTTTCCACTTATCAAATGCTTTAAGTACGGTAGCCATTGTAAGAAGCCTCCTTTGAGTTGAGAGAAATGGTCATTACATAAGTAATATTCGCTTCTCCGTTTGGAATTATGCGCGGCGTTCTTACAAATGGCGACTACGTCAACCATCCGCCATTGGGGCTTATGATTTGACCGGTAATATAACCCGACTCCGGAAGGGCCAGGAAATAAACGAGCGAAGCGACTTCATGAGGCATAGCAAACCGGCCTACCGGAATCTCGCTGGCAATGGCATCCCGCTCCTCGGTTTGAAAGCCGGCCATCATCTCGGTTTCTACTGCGCCAGGCGCTACGGCATTCACCGTAACTCCGGAGGGAGCAAGCTCTTTGGCCAGCGCCTTGGTGAAGGCATTCAGCCCTCCTTTGGCCGTTGAGTAAACAACTTCACAGGAAGCCCCGGAGATGCCCCAAATGGAGGACACATTAATAATTCGCCCATACTTCTGCGAAATCATTGCTTGCATAAACGTTTGCGAACAAAGAAAAGCTCCTTTGAGATTAACGTTCATAACGGAATCCCATTCTTCTTCGCTAACGTCCGAAAGCATGCCGTAATGGGCAATGCCGGCATTGTTCACGATAATATCGGGCACCATTTCTTTTTGTTCCAGCTTATCCCGCATGGCCAGTATTTGTTCGCGGGATTTGACATCCGCAGACACTGTCAATACCTTAGCGCCATGCTTCATGCAGGATCTGGCGACTTCGTTAGCCGCCTCGTGGGAGTTGCGGTAGTGAATGACCACTTTCATCCCTACCGCGGCGAAGCGCTCGGCAATGGCTGCTCCTATCCCCCTGCTAGCTCCCGTAACGAGCACGGTTTGTTCGCTGAATGGTTTGGAGAAGGTCACGACTTCTCACGACTTTGTACGATCGAGACAGCAAGCTTGCTCCAGTCAAAATGCTCTCTAAAGCGCTGATTAACATCGTTAAGGGTAATCTGCTCATAGACCGGCAAAATGTCGAACAAGTCAATGCCTTTGAATCGGTATTTCGTAAACTCATTGGCTATCGATTCCGGCGAATTCATCATCCGCAAGAAATTGCCGATTTTCTTTTTGCGGCTGCGTTCAAAGGTAACCTCATCGAGTCCCGGACTCTTCCGCTTTTTAACTTCTTCACGGATGCGCGCGACAAGTTGATCAGGGTCTTTGGTATCTCCGCCGAGAATAGAGAAGGCATACCCGTCGCTGCAATTATATTCATGGCCAAAATTATCCGAAATGAGCTGTTCATCATAAAGCGCTTGATAAATCTCGGAACTGGAGCTGAACAAAATATCCAGCATTAATTTCGTCGTCAGTTCCCGGACCAACAGCTCTTTCCCTTTCACGGAAGGCGCTTGTTCCTTGAAACCGATTAAGCATTTGGGCATCGACACCGGAAGAAGGGTAACTCTGCGCGCTTCCTTAACCTCTAGCGGCTCTTCCGGGAAAAATCGTTTGATATCCCCTTGGGGAGGAAACGTTTTGCCGGCTTGATTTTCTTTGACAAGCGCGATTACCTCTTCGGCATCCACGCCGCCAACGACGAACAAGCTCATATTGCTGGGATGATAAAACGTGTTGTAGCATTCATATAACGTTTCTTTGGTAATTTCAGAAATGGATGCCACTGTTCCCGCGATATCAATATGAATCGGATGCTTGGCATACAAAGATTCGATTAATCCGTAATAGCTTCTCCAGTCTGCATTGTCTTCGTACATTTTAATCTCTTGCCCGATAATACCTTTTTCCTTTTCCACATTTTCATCTGTAAAATAAGGATTTTGCACAAAGTTAATTAATGTCGTTAAATTTGTCAAATAGTTGTCTGTAGACGAGAACAAATAAGCGGTCCGGTCAAAGCTTGTAAAAGCGTTCGCCGAAGCTCCGTTCGAAGCAAAGGTGGCGAAAATATCGCCTTCAGGCTCTTCGAACATTTTGTGCTCAAGAAAATGGGCGATGCCATCCGGCACTTGAACGGCGGCTTTGCCTTCCACTTGGAAATCATTATCGATGGACCCGTATTGTGTTGTGAACGTCGCATACGTTTTCTGGAAACCTTCTTTGGGCAGAACAAACACATGAAGCCCATTATCAAGCACTTCGTGGTAAATCGTTTCACCCAAATGTGGATATGGAATAACTTTCATGGCCTACTCTCCCTTCTGATCCCGCAAAAAGTAAATCGTATCCAGCTGCACACGTTTAGCCGCTTCAGCGATCGCGGGAATATCGATCTGTTCCACAGACTCGATCAAACCTGTTACTGTACGTTCTTTGCCGGATAAAATCGCATTAAAATCAAAAGAAATTAATTCGAAAGCGGAATCCTGAATTTCACGAAGCTGATTCGCGATCATAGCACGGGTTTGGCTTAGTTCGATATCATTGATATCTCCCTGTTCCATAGCCGCTAACTGCTTGCGAATAATATCGACCGCTTTCTCGTAATTCGCCATTTCGATACCGGATTGAATCGTTAGAATTCCTTTGTGCCCATCGAATCGAGAAGATGCGTAATAAGCGAGGCTTGCTTTCTCACGTACATTGATAAACAGCTTGGAGTGCGGATATCCGCCCAAAACTCCGTTATACATAAGAGCTACTGGATATAGCTCATCGCCGTATGAAATGTTCGTACGCAGCCCCATGTTCAGCTTGCCTTGGTTAACGTCCAATTTCTCAACGATTGTCTTGATCTCGCCTGATGCCCCTCGCGGAGCCGTTGCAACGTAACCGACATCTGATTTCCGTTCAATCTTGAACGCGGTTGAAACGATGCCTTCAACTTCGGCCAGCGTCGTATTTCCAACTACGTAAATATCAATAGGCTGCGATTGAAGCCACTGTCTATATTGTTCGTAGAGCTGTTCCGGATTGATACGGTCAAGATCATCTATTTTACCCAATGGATGAAGGCGATACGGATCGTCGCTGCACATTTCCTCGATACAACGCTCAGCAGCGTAACGGATTTTATCATTAATAACGGATTCAATCCGTTTCTGGAGCGTCTGTTTTTCGGAATCTACATATTTACTGCGAAAATGTTGACCCTCAAGTGCCGGCCGGGTTAACGTTTCTCCGACAAATTCGAGACCTTGTTTCAAAAGCGACTGCGCTGACTTTACGAAACGGTCGTTAATAATATCCATTCGCAGCTGCACAATTTGATAATCGCCTCGTTTGTAAATGTCAAAACCGAAGCCTGCGCCATACAGATCGTCCAAATACTCTCGAAATTGTTTCGTTTCCGGTCGTAATTCCGTTCCTCTGCGTAAAACAAAAGGCGTCAGTGCCGTACACGTGACCGCTTCTTCGTCTAAGGGGCGGCCTATGTACACGGAAATAGCAAACGTTTTGAACCGATCTGTCGGCAGTACATGCAAACGAATATGATTCAGCGTACTGCGCTCAAATTGTATATGCTTCAAAGGTCTGTCTCCCTTCTAAGATCGTAATAGTTCCATTATATTCCTACATGAAGAGGAGAAGCAACCGATGCAGGTTCCTTCTCCTTGTCCACTTCCTAAATTATTTACAGAAAATATGCTTGCCAATCACTTTAACCTGCGGTCTCGACCAGATCCACTTGGATGTCGCTGTTTCCGGATTAAAGTAGTAAATGCAGCCGCCTGACGGATCCCAGCCGCCCAGTGCGTCTCTTACCGCTTTCTTCGTGGATTCGTCAGGAGTCAGCCAGATTTGACCATCGGCTACCGCTGTGAATGCGCCAGGTTGAAAAATAACACCCGAAACCGTATTCGGGAAGCTTGCCGACTTCACACGATTCAAAATGACAGCCGCTACGGCAACTTGACCGATATACGGCTCTCCGCGAGCTTCGCCGTGTACCGCATTAGCCATCAGATTAATGTCTTGTTCAGAGAGCCCGAGGTTATTGGATGGCACGAGATTCGGCGGTTTTTGGTTAGCACCCGCATTATCCGATCCACCACCGCCTCCACCTCCGCCTGTATTGCCTCCGGTCGTAGGCGCTGTAGGTCTCCAATTTTTTGTAGCTTCCCAGAGCCTAAGCTTAGTCTTGGGCCCTACGATGCCGTCAACAATCATTCCAAACTCACCTTGGAAACGTTTCACGGCTGTGAGCGTTCTGTACCCGAAATCGCCGTCAATATTGCCTCCATAAAAACCAATGAACTTCAAACGGCCCTGCAGCTCGTAGACGTCAGAGCCTGTAGCTCCATATCGGATTTCAGTTTTGCTGAACGTTTCTTCCGCCGGCGGATTGAACTTTCCTTTCAATTGAAAGGCGACAACCAGCACAAAAACAATGCAAAAGGTAAGTACAATTAGTCGTTTATTCATTCCCCTTCTCAACCTCACTTTTCAAATAAGAGCCTTTTCTTGCTTTTCTTGCTTATTATGAGAAAGGGGGTCGCGGTTTATGCAAACAAAAACACTCCCCGTAAGGAGAGTGTTCAGATAATTCGTTTATTTCCTAAGAGCTAATCCGGTTATGGTGATATTGTTCGATGGACATCAGCACTTCACGAGGCTTGCTTCCTTCGTAAGGGCCGACTACTCCTTTAGCTTCCATGGAGTCAACCAGCCTTGCTGCACGCGTATAACCGACTCTCATGCGTCTTTGCAGCAATGAAACGGAAGCTTGCTTCGCTTCCAATACAATTTGAACGGCTTGGTCATACAGCTCGTCCTCAACCTCGTTCTGCTGCTCCGGCATTTCTTCCACCTGCGGAACTAACTCTTCCTGGTAATTGGCTTGCTCTTGCGTTCGTACAAAACCAACGACATGTTCAACCTCTTGATCGGACAGGAAAGCTCCCTGCACACGTACCGGCTTGGAGGCGCCTACCGGCAAATAAAGCATATCCCCACGGCCAAGCAGCTTCTCCGCTCCAACCATATCCAGAATCGTCCTTGAATCCACCTGTGAAGAAACGCCGAACGCGATACGCGAAGGGATGTTCGCCTTAATAACGCCCGTGATGACATCAACAGAAGGACGCTGTGTGGCAATAATCAAGTGAATGCCTGCAGCACGGGCCATCTGTGCCAATCGGCAGATCGAATCCTCGACATCGTTAGCCGCGACCATCATGAGATCGGCTAACTCGTCTACAATGACGACGTAGTAAGGCAGAGGAGCCGCTGTGCCGCTTTCGGTTAACATTGCGTTGTATCCTTCAATATTCCGCGTGCCGCTCTTGGAGAATAGCTCGTAGCGTTTCTCCATCTCGACGACGACTTTCTTCAGTGCCAGCGAAGCTCGGCGAGGATCTGTGACAACAGGCGCCAGCAGATGCGGTATCCCGTTGTATACATTCAATTCGACCATTTTGGGATCGATCATCAGGAACTTAACTTCATTCGGCTTAGCCTTATAAAGGATACTCGTAATGATCCCGTTGATACACACGGATTTTCCTGAACCCGTAGCTCCAGCAACAAGTAAATGCGGCATTCTGGCCAAATTCCCTACGATGGGTTGTCCGGAAATATCACGGCCTAGCACGACTGACAACCGGGAGCTGGATTCTTGAAAAGCGGATGTTTCCATAACTTCACGCATCGTAACGACGGAAACCTCCAGATTCGGAACCTCAATGCCGATTGCAGATTTACCTGGAATCGGCGCCTCCATCCGAATATCCTTCGCAGCGAGCGCCAAGGCAATATCATCGGTTAGCGAAACGATTCTGCTTACTTTTACCCCGACATCCGGCTGAATTTCATAGCGTGTAACAGCAGGTCCCCTAACAACCTCGAGCACTTTGGCGCGAACGCCAAAACTTTCTAAAGTCGCTTCCAGCTTCCTGGCATTGGCTTTGTAGTCAGACATTTCGCTGCCTTTGCCAACTGCCGGCCTCGCCAGCAAATCGAGCGAAGGCATCTCGTAAGGACGCGTGTGAACGACAGGCGCGTTCTCCTGAAATTCCACAGTGACTGGCTCATCATCAGCCGCTGCATCGCCAACCGCGGCAGCTTTAGGCTTAGGCGGCACGTTTGCAGAAGCAGGCGCAGCCGCCGGTTTAACGGATTGCTGCGCTTCTTGAAGCACCTGCTCCTGAAAATCGCGTATAATCGGCGTGACGGGCAGATCCTCAGCAGAGTCAACTGCTGCAGTCTGCGCATCATTTGATTTATATACGACTTGTTCCGAAGCATCCGTTTCGTCTGCATTATGTACAAACTCTTCATTCTCTTCATCTGAAGCAGCCGCCGGCTTCTTCCGGCCTTCCTTAATCGGTCGCAGCAGCTCCATAATAAGCGGCGATTTCTTCTTTTTCACCGGTTTGAACATTTCTTCATCGAACTCGTCATCGACCGGGACATAAGCCGGCTTTTTCACTTTCTTCTCGTTAGCGCCCGCAGAGGAAGATGAGGCAGCGGCCCGTGGTTGTCGCGCTTCCCGGTCCTGCAGCCACTCTTTCATTCTGTCCTTGAAATTCTGGCTGACATTGCTGAATCGGCCGTGAATAACGTTTCCGATGTCCACATAAGAAATGCCGGTAGCCAGAATAAAACCTATCACAAATAAGGCATATTGGATCAATCTCGCTCCCAAATAGTCGAACAAGAAGTATAAGATGCTATACAGAATGCCGCCGATCATTCCTCCGCCGATCCCGTGTTCGAGCGCAGCCCTTCCAGCTTCCGTCGGATGCAGTCCTTCCAACATGGCTTCCCATGTCGATGAAATGATCTTACCTGACGTGAAACCGCCATCCGGATATAACTGAGCAAATAAATCAATGTGATTCTTTATCAGCAGTCCAAGAATAAACAGCAAAATGCCTGCTTTCTTAGGCGTTATCATTTCTGGCCAAGCGCGTTTGATCATGGCATACAAGGCTACATAGATGAAAATGAGCGGCACTAACGAATACCACGTTCCAACAAAAAAACGGAAAAGATAAATCAGCGAGTTCCCGACATGTCCTTGATGGGCGAGTGCAACAACGGAGAAAATCAAGATGAGAATCCCGTACAATTCGAATAACAAACTTGTTTTTAATGCTTTACTTTTCTTCTTGCGTTTCGCCACTTTTGTCACCCCCAAGTCCACATTATACCATATTTGGCTTGAGGGAAGATACAGGAACAGCGCTTTAAGTAAGTGAAGTCTCCGCGACAGGACTGTATGAAATGATCGTGCCGGGGGCATATTGCTCTTTTAAATAATCCTGCGGATTGCAGCTGTACAGCCTGACAATGCGGGCTTGAAAACCGCTAATAGGCTCGATTTGCATCTTTACCCCCCATTGATCAATGTCAATAAATTTCGGCTCATAAGTTTCTGCACCTTCAAAAATTACGTCCATCGGCACCGCGGAATAGTGGATCATTGGACCATTCCACCGCCCATTGCCGCCTTCTTCGCTTCTATGCGCTTATTCAGCTCCCGAATCGCATCGCCGATCCCGCCGACCCGGTCGATCAAACCGTATTTCACAGCGTCTTCCCCGATAACCGTTGTCCCGATATCTCTGGTCAGTTCCCCGGTTTTGAACATTAGCTCTTTAAATTTCTCTTCGGTCACATTGGAATGCTTGGTAACGAATCGCACGACCCGCTCCTGCATTTTATCCAGATATTCAAACGTTTGCGGAACGCCGATAATTAAGCCATTTAATCGAATAGGATGAATCGTCATGGTCGCCGTTTCGGCAATGATGGAATAGTCCGCTGACACCGCAATGGGGACACCGATACTGTGACCTCCGCCAAGTACTAAAGCAATCGACGGCTTCGAAAGCGTCGACACCATCTCGGCGATGGCTAAGCCGGCCTCAACATCGCCACCCACCGTATTTAAAATGATCATGACGCCTTCAATTTTGGGATTCTGCTCAGCAGCCACCAATTGAGGAATCAAGTGCTCATACTTTGTTGTTTTATTCTGAGGAGGGAGTACGATATGACCTTCCACTTGACCGATAATCGTGAGGCAAAAAATATTCGATTCACCCGAAATGGTATTGGTCTGACCTAGCTGCTGAATATTTTCGAGGACTGGATTTTTCTTACCTTCTTCGATTCCCGGTTCCTGCTGTTTCGGCTCTGTTGATGATGCCACAATAATTCCCCCTTCAAATTTGACTCACAAACTGTGCATGTTCAGATCATAATCTCCCCTAGTATGAATAAACTTGGTTGCTTTCATGCATTGTTGCCTATTAAGAAGCAACTGAAAAAAGCTCCCTCCAGTAATGGAGAGAGCTTTGCTATTTGCATAGGTTCAAGTGACTGTTCGAGCCTAGACTTCCATAATAATTGGAAGGATCATTGGTCTTCTTCTGGTTTGTTCATATAAAAAGCGTCCGAGAACATCTTTGACGTTAGTTTTTAAAGATGCCCATTCATTTACATTTTCATTCATTAATTTCGTTAATGTATTCGTAACGATGCGATTGGCTTCTTCCAAGAGGCCCTCTGATTCACGTACATAAACGAATCCGCGGGAAATGATATCCGGTCCGGATAAAATTTTGCCATCTTGTTTGCTGAGCGTAACGACGACAACAAGAATACCGTCCTGAGACAGCAGCTTACGGTCACGCAACACAATGTTGCCTACATCTCCGACGCCCAGTCCATCAATCAGAATGTTGCCGCTTTGAACCTTAGATCCTTTGCGAGCAACACCATTTTGAATTTCTACCGTGTCACCGATATCGCACATAAAAATATCTTCTTTCGCCATACCCACAGACTCTGCAAGGAGACCGTGTTGACGCAGCATGCGATATTCACCGTGAATAGGGATAAAATATTTCGGCTTCATTAAATTGAGCATAAGCTTCAATTCTTCTTGACTGCCGTGACCTGATACGTGAACTCCGGTTACAGAACCCGGACCGTAAATCACGTTAGCTCCGATACGGAATAGTTCATCAACCGTACGACCTACGTCACGTTCATTCCCCGGAATCGGCGTAGCTGCAATAATGACCGTATCACCAGGTAAAATGTCAACTTTACGGTGAGTGGAACGCGCCATTCTTGTCAGCGCTGACATAGGCTCGCCTTGGCTTCCGGTGGATAGAATGACTACCCGATCAGCAGCAAGCTTGTTCACTTCTTCTGGCTCAATCAACATGCCATCCGGAATGTTCAAGTAACCTAATTCGCTTGCAATCGATACCACGTTCACCATGCTTCGACCGATGACGGTAACTTTACGATTCGTTGCTGCCGCTGCATCAAACACCTGTTGTACACGGTGAATGTTAGATGCGAAAGTTGCAATGACGACTCTCTGCTTCGCTTTACGGAATACTTCTTCAATCTCAATGCCCACACTGCGTTCCGAGCCTGTGTAACCAGGACGTTCTGCGTTGGTACTGTCAGAAAGCAAGGCTAGAACGCCTTTCTTCCCGATCTCTGCCATACGGTGCAAATCTGCATATTGATCATTGACAGGCGTTTGATCAAATTTGAAATCGCCTGTATGAACAACGACGCCTTCCGGCGTATCCAGTGCGACACCGACAGAATCAGGGATACTGTGGTTGGTTTTGAAGAATGATGCTGTAATCGTGCCCAGAGAAAGTACGGAATCCGCGTTAATCAGGATCCGGTTTGTCGTACCGAGCAAATTCGCTTCCTTCAGCTTCGCCTCAATGAGTCCCATTGTTAGCTTAGTTGCATACAAAGGAACATTAAGGTGCTTAAGTACATAAGGCAAGCCGCCGATGTGATCTTCATGGCCGTGAGTAATGATAATGCCGCGTACTTTATCCCGATTCTCCGTTAAGTATCCGATATCTGGGATGACAATATCAATTCCGAGCATGTCCTGCTCAGGAAATTTCAAACCACTATCAATGACGATGATATCGTTCGCATACTGAACGCAATACATATTTTTTCCGATTTCGCCCACGCCGCCAAGAGCGAAGATCAAAAGTTTATCAATATTTTTTTTGGACAAGAATATACCTCCTTCTAAGATTGGACGACGAATTTTAAATGAAAAACCGAACTAGTCACTTGCAACCATTATACATGAAAAAAAACTACAAATACAAGTTAATACCGATTACAATAGCTTCCCCAAAAAAAGAAAACCGATGCCGGAGCACCGATTCATTAGGCGTTATCATTCAAAAAGTGATTGGATGAATTGTCCTTCTTGCTCGGATACGCGAACTAACGGAAGTCTTACGCCCCCTGTTTGAACGCCTTTCAGTGCAAGAGCATGCTTAATGGGAGCAGGACTCGGTACACGGAAAATGCCAGTAAATACAGGGTGCAGCTTGCGATGAAGTTCTGCCGCTTGCTGAATGTTACCTTCTAAATAATACTTTACCATAGATTGCATTTCTTTTCCAATCACGTGGCTCGCAACGCTAATAATTCCATGACAGCCAACGGATAGAGCTGGCAGCGCAGAGCTGTCATCTCCGCTGTATACAAGGAATCCAGGGGCTGCATCATTAAGAATACGGGTCAGTTGATCCGTGTTCGCACAATCCTTGGTTGCCACGATATTCGGAATGCGGGAAAGACGAATTGTTGTTTCGGCGTCCAGATTGACACCTGTACGTCCCGGTACATTGTAAAGCATGACAGCTACCTTAACGGATTCAGCCACCGCTTTAAAATGCTCGTACAGCCCTTCTTGCGACGGGCGGTTATAGTAAGGAGCAACGATGAGCAAAGCATCTACTCCGAGGTTCTCAACCTTTTGTGAAAAACGAATGGCATGTGCCGTATCGTTGCTTCCAGTGCCGGCAATAATTTTGCAGCGGCCACGGGCATAGCGAACGGAAAGTTCGATAAGCTTCAGCTTTTCATCGTCTGTTAATGTTGGTGCCTCACCGGTGGTTCCGCAAATTACGAGGCTATCGGATTGCTGTTCTTCGATTAAATAGTTGATAAGCGGTTCTACTTGGTCCCAATTGACTTGTAATTGCTCGTCAAACGGAGTGACCATGGCTGTGATTACTCTTCCAAAATCCACCGATTGCACCTCCTGAGTTTCATACTTCATTTATTTAAACTAAATTTATGATGTAACGCTTTAACCGATCTAATCATATCTTCGCCTTGAACAAGCACCCAAATTGTCGTATTCGAATCGGCTGATTGCAAGATCCGTATGTCCTCTACAGTTAAAGCTTCTACAATTTGCGCCATAATTCCCGGCACACCGTTCATGCCTCCGCCGATGACGGAAACTTTCGCACATCCCCTCAAAGCTTGCGGCTCATAGCCGTGACTTCTCAGGAGTTTGACAGCGCGCTCCGCCTCGTGATCGAAGACGGTATAAACGACGGCCGATGCATTCACACTAATAAAATCTACACTGATCTGATTTTGCGCCATCGTCTTGAAAACACGAAGCTGCAAATCAAACTGCCCCTCGACGGCAGCAACATGAATTTGCGTAATATTCGTGAAATGAGCAATACCGGTAACAAAGCGGTCTTTCACTTGATTCAATTCATGCGAAAGACTGTCCGATGCCGTTACCAAAGTTCCTGGTTCCTTCGTGAACGTAGAGCGAACCCGAATCGGAATATTGGCGTGCATCGCCACTTCAACGGCACGCGGATGAATGACTTTCGCTCCATTGTGCGCCATATTGCAAATTTCGGCAAAACTTACGCGAACAAGCGGTTTAGCGTCCTCGACAATTCTTGGATCCGCTGTCATTATCCCATTCACATCGGTGAAAATATCGACAATATCGGCCTTCAAAGCTGCACCCAGCGCAGTCGCCGAAGTATCGCTGCCTCCGCGTCCCAGTGTCGTCAACTCATCGGCGCTTGTTTTCCCTTGAAATCCGGTAACAATCACAACCAGATCTTGTTCCAATAATTCTAAGATACGGTTAGGCTGCATGGCAACAATCTTGGCGTTGCCATGATCGTCATTCGTAACAATGCCGGCTTGCCCACCCGTCAAAACTGTAGAACGGATGCCCCTCGATTGCAATAAGCTGCACAAATGCACCGCAGAGATAAGTTCCCCGCAGCCAAGCAGCATATCGAGTTCCCGCGCCGGCAGTCCCTCCCCGTTCTGGCGAACGAGGTCCAGGAGCGTGTCAGTCGCGTAGGGTTCCCCTTTACGTCCCATCGCTGAAACGACAACGACTAATTTGTAATCATCGATTAGTGCATCTTGAATATGTCCAATAACGTGTTCTCTGGCTTGTGCGGTGGAAAGCGAGGTACCTCCGAATTTCTGTACAAGGATTCGCATAGGTTTCCCCCATATTAACTGCAACTAGATCGCAGTATGCTGATTACTGTTCTATAGCAATATATTCAGCAATTTGCACAGCATTCCAAGCAGCGCCTTTGAGGAGATTGTCAGAAACAATCCACATATTCAGTGCTTTTGGGTTGCTCAAATCGCGGCGAACGCGACCAACGAAGGTTTCCAGCTTGCCTGCCGCATCTGTCGCTAGCGGATATTGCTGCTCGGCAGGATTGTCAAGTAATACGATCCCGGGAGCATCAGCAAGCAAAGTCTTCACTTCTTCTACGTCGAAATCTTCCTTCAATTCCACGTAGACAGACTCGGAATGCCCATAAACAACTGGGATACGCACGCAAGTTGCGGTCACTTCAATGGATTCGTCGCCCATAATTTTTTTCGTTTCAAGAATCATTTTCATTTCTTCGTTCGTAAAGCCGTTATCGAGAAATTTGTCGATTTGCGGGATGGCATTAAATGCGATTTGGTGTTTCACAGGCAAAGAGCCTACTGGCAAAATGTCCGGATTCGCATCGTTTCCGGCAAGTACCTCTTGGGATTGTCTTAACATTTCTTGAATGGCTTTGGAACCCGCTCCAGAAACGGCTTGATACGTCGATACGATGATACGGGAAATGCCATAGCGGTCGTATAAAGGCTTCAAGGCAGCAACCATTTGAATCGTAGAGCAGTTCGGATTCGCAATGATTCCCTTGTGCTCGTTGATTTTGTCTATATTGACTTCTGGAACGACCAAAGGAGTATCCGCGTCCATCCGGTATGCACTTGTGTTATCTATGCAAATCGTACCCGCTTTAACGGCATGCGGAGCTAACGCTTTAGACACGTCGCCGCCAGCGCTAAACAAAGCAATATCAACACCCTCAAAGCTATCGGGTCCGGCTTCTTGAACCGTTACTTCTTCACCTTTGAATGCAATCTTCGCGCCCGCCGAACGAGCGGAGGAAAGTAATTTCAATTCCTTGATGGGGAAATTCCGTTCTTCTAATAGTCGGATAATTTGCTCGCCTACTGCGCCAGTAGCACCGACGACGGCAACGTTAAAAAGCTTCTGGTTGGACATGAGCTGGTCTCTCCCCTTCAAGATTTATCTATATTAGTATTGAAATCTCTCAATAATCATGGGCTGTAACTGTTTGCCTTCCAGTGCGGATTCACATGCTTCCATAATCAAGTCCATACGAGCTACCAACGAATTTGGCTTAGCTCCAGGCGCATCTTGACCAAAAGGAACAAAATAAATGTTCTTCGTAATCAAAAGCTTCGCAATATTCATCGCATTTAAGCCCAGTCCGTCATTAGTTGAAATAGCAAGAACAAGAGGACGCAAGTTCCTCATTTGCGCTTTGGCTGCCATTAATACAGGACTTTCCGTCATTGCATTTGCAAGTTTACTAGTCGTATTCCCTGTGCAAGGCGCAATAACCATCACATCAAGCAGCTTGGATGGACCCAGCGGTTCTGCATCTACAATCGTGGAGATGATGTTGTTGCCTGTTATTTCCTTAATTTGCTGCTGCCAATCCGCCGATTTGCCGAAACGTGTATCTGTTGTCATGACCGTATTAGAGACAATCGGAATGACACGGGCACCCGCATCTACAAATCTCTTAATCTGAGGCATAACTTCTTCCAGCGTACAATGAGAACCAGTTAACGCGTAGCCGACCGTTTTTCCTTCCCAATTCATTCCACAACGCTCCTGTCTTTAAAGTCTTCCTCGATCAGCTGACTGAGTGTGTTCGCCATGATGCGGCCAGCTGTTTTGGGGGCGACGATGCCAGGTAAACCGGGCGCGAGCATCGCTTTGATGCCTCTTTTCTCGGCAAATCGGAAATCCGTTCCGCCGGGTTTGGAAGCCAAATCGATGATGAGCGCGCGATGTGGGATATTGGTAATAACTTGCGCTGTGACTATCATAGTCGGAATTGTGTTAAAAAGCAAGTCAATATTCCCCACTTCCGGATACAAGTCTTTCGTATAAAATGGCTGAAAACCCATCTCCCACGCCCTTGCAAAATGCTCCGCTTTCCTTACCCCTACCTTAACGGTAGCGCCTAAACCCTGCAGTGTTTTGGCCATCGTGAAACCCGTACGGCCAAAGCCTAAAACCATGCATACAGAACCGTGGATCGTAATATCTGTGTTCTGTATCGCCATCATCAGAGCGCCCTCAGCGGTCGGAATTGAATTATATATCGCGACATCGTCCCGATCGAATAATTCCACAACCTCTATCTCCTGTGCGGCGCAAAGTTTTTTCAAGTAACTTTTGGCCATTCCTGTGTACACTTTGGCATGCTTCGGGAGCGAAGAAATATGAACGTCCGTTAGTTTCAACTCTTCGCTTGAGAAGATAGATTCCACTTGTCCCGAATCATCCGTACCTACGGCCGGCAAAATAAGGACATCAATGGCTTGAAGCAGCGCAGGATCCAGCTTGGAGTTAGATACACCGCTAAACTGCCTGCCGAGATTGTCAAAGCCGAATAATGTCACCGACGCATCAAGCTCAGTAAATTTCTGAATTACTTCAAGCTGCCGGGCGTCTCCACCCATGAAAGCAACCGAAATCCCAGTAAGCATTGTTTGCTTACACCCCTTTCTCGGTCCGTTTCGATACGTTATAATATGCGTTCGCCTAAAGATGGGTGCCTCTCCTTTAAGAAACAAAAAAGAACCCCTTTTCAGAGGTTCTTCCATCTTCTTCTTATCGACCGGTATGACCGAAACCGCCGGCTCCCCGCTCTGTTTCCGTGAGTTCATCAACTTCCGTTAATTCAATTTGCGGCACAAGCTGAAAGACCATTTGCGCAATGCGATCATTTCGCTGGATCGTGAATGCTTCCTGCCCGAGGTTGATCAACAGCACTTTGACTTCTCCCCTGTAATCGGCATCGATCGTTCCAGGCGAATTCAGCGTTGTAATGCCGTATTTGAAGGCTAACCCGCTTCGCGGCCTGATTTGCGCTTCCAGCTCCGGCGGCATGCTCAGGGCAAAACCGGTCGGGATAAGTTGACGTTCTCCTGGAGCAAGAACAACAGGCTCGCTTACAGCAGCATGAAGATCAAACCCGCTTGCTGCCGCGGACATTTTCTGAGGCAAGAGAATATCCTCTTGCCCGGATACGCGTTTTATTTGGACATCAAACTTAGAGAGAGACAAGCTGATCCCTCCTGAAGCTGCCGATAACGTCATCTGAATTCCCGACCATCGATAGAGCGAAAGGCGTCGAGAATAATGTCTTGGTTAGCGCTTGAATATGTTCCATTTGAACGCTGTCTATGCGCTCAAGCATTTCGTCCAAACTGTAATGTTTTCCAGTCATCAGCTCGTTTTTCCCGAAACGGTTCATGCGGCTGCTCGTACTCTCAAGGCTTAGAATCAAACTGCCCTTCAGCTGTTCTTTCCCTTTCTTCAACTCGGACTCCAGCATGCCTTTCACCGCGATATCATGCAGCAGCTCCATCGTAACTTTCAGCACTTCTTCCGTTTGTTTCGGGGCAGTGCCGGTATAAATGGTAAAGAGGCCGCTATCGATATGGGAAGAGTGATAGGAATACACGGAGTAGGCTAAGCCGCGCTTCTCACGGATTTCCTGAAAGAGTCTGGAACTCATGCCGCCGCCTATGGCGTTGTTCAGCAGCACCATCGGGTACAGATTCTCCTCTTGAAGCGATAGTCCGGGAAGCGAGAGACAGATATGATTCTGCTCTGTTTTTTTCGCATGGAAAATGAGTTCTCCCAGGAAATCCGGTGCATCGTAGTTGGTTTCAATGCCTGCTTGAGCGAAACCGCCAAAATGCTTCTCGATCAGTTCACGAACGCTATCGTCAATATTGCCGGCAATGCTCAGCACTGTATTTTCCGTATTATAATGCTTCTTCATATAATTGCGAAGATCATCCGAATTCATCTTGGATAAATTCTCTTCGGTCCCAAGAATCGTATAGCCTAACGGATGAGTGCCATAAGAGGCTTTCGCCAACAAATCATGGACCAAATCGTCAGGCGTATCTTCGTACATGGAAATTTCTTCGTAAATGACTCCCTTTTCTTTCTCCAACTCCCCTTCATCAAAAGCAGAGTTGAAAAACATATCCGAAAGCACATCCATCGCCAGCGGCAAATGCTCATCGAGCACTTTGGCATAGTAACACGTATACTCTTTGGAGGTAAATGCATTGACATTCCCGCCAATTCCGTCAAAGATCTCGGCAATATCTTTGGCTGAGTGACGCTCCGTTCCCTTGAACAGCATATGTTCAATAAAATGCGAAATGCCGTTTTGTTCTTGAGACTCATTACGCGAGCCCGTTTTCACCCAAATTCCGAACGTAACCGATCGAAAAGTAGGGATTTGTTCCATAACCACTCTCAAGCCATTATGTAAGCGATATTTGATCACTAAGTTTCCTCCTCAAAATGAAGCCCCGTAAAGTCCCATTTCCAAATTATACTTCCTCAGTCTAACAAAAATGTGCGGGCGACTCAACTTTACAGCATGACCGCCCATTAGTTGACCATTTGGCCGGCCTCTGCAACCCGTTTCGATGAAAGCATTTCCGAAACCGTGCCGATGGCTAATCCTTTATTCTTGATGATTCGAATCATTCCGGGCAATGCATCTCGGGATGATGGCGTTGGATGCATCAAAATGAGCGATCCTGGCTCCACATTTGCCGATAGCCGCTGCAGTATGCGATCCGCCCCCGGATTTTTCCAATCAATCGTATCAAACGTCCATAGGACTGTCTTCAATTTAAACTCAGCGGCTACTTGAACCGTTTCTTGCTTGAAATAACCCGATGGCGGCGCAAAAAGCGTGTTGTTCACGCCTAACTGCTGTTTCAGAAGCTGCTCAGTTTTGGAGATTTCCTCCACTGCTTTACTGCGGGTAACATTCCTCATGTCTTTATGCGAATAAGCATGATTGGACAGTTCGTGTCCTTCGCTCTGAATTTTTTTGGCCATTTCGACGTTCTTGTTCAGCCATGACCCATCCAGAAAAAAAGTGGCATGTACGTTTTCTTTGCGAAGCGTCTCTAAAATGCTCGGTATATATTCATTCCCCCATGCAACGTTGATCATGAATGAAACCATCGGCTTTTTGGGGTTGCCTTTATAGATCGGGTTTGGACCTAAATCTTCCAACTGAATGCTAGGGGGCACTTCTTTCATCACATAATTAATTTTGCCTGGAGTCAATCTGTGTTCGGCAAGCTTAAGGGTTTCCTCGATATCGACTTCAAGTCCGTTATAACCGGGGATGGCTTTCCAAACAGGATCTAATTTGGCATTGACAGGAGCAATTTTGCGCTTTTCCGCTTCTTTGGTTATCGTCTCTAATAAATTATCGTTTCCAATAGGCCCGGATGCGAAAACCGGAAGCGCTTCCTGATCCTCCCAATCCTTCCCCACTAGATAGGGACTTTGCCCTTGTTTTATGGTTTGGATATAAACACCTACATTAGGGATAGAATCTAAGACAAGCATAACCATAGCAAAAAAACTTCCTAGAAGAAGCCACTTCTTGTAGTGCATAGACAGGTCCCCCTTATCCTCATGTCCTGAGTGTATGCAGGAAGGGACAAGAGTAGAACGAGGCATGTCCGTGATTGTCTGAAAAAGCAAAAAAGAGACAGATAGATCTGACTCTTTATCCATAGCTGCTAATATGAAAAAGGGACTTCACAAGTCACTCGGCTCTAAGTTTGAGCCGGGACTTGCGAAGTTAATGTTGCTTTGCGGGACAGATTAACTCGTCCTTGTTGGTCAATCTCGGTCACTTTCACCGTGATTTGATCGCCGACGTTAACGACATCTTCCACTTTCGCTACGCGTTCAGTGGAGATTTGAGAAATATGAACCAGTCCTTCTTTACCTGGCAAAATCTCAACGAATGCTCCGAATTTCTCTACGCGCTTCACTGTGCCGAGGTACGTTTCTCCAACAATCACTTCACGCACAATGCCTTCGATGATGGAACGCGCTTTCTCGTTCATCGCTTGATTGGATGAAGCAATGAACACACGGCCGTCTTGTTCGATATCGATTTTTACGCCGGTTTCCTCAATGATTTTGTTGATGATTTTGCCGCCTGCTCCGATAACATCACGGATTTTATCAGGGTTAATGTTCATCGTCAAAATTTTCGGTGCGTATTCGGACAACGTTTTCTTAGGCTCAGCAATGCGGGAAACCATTTTGCTTAGAATGTGCATGCGGCCTTCTTTGGCTTGCTGCAAAGACTGCTGCAAAATGCTGCGGTCGATCCCGTCGATTTTGATGTCCATTTGAAGCGCTGTAATACCTTGTGCCGTACCGGCAACTTTGAAGTCCATATCGCCAAGATGATCTTCCATCCCTTGAATATCGGACAAAATGGAGAAATGGTCTCCGTCTTTAATCAGCCCCATCGCAATACCCGCAACCGGTGCTTTGATCGGCACGCCGGCATCCATAAGCGCTAATGTGCTTGCGCAAATACTTGCTTGGGATGTCGAGCCGTTGGATTCCAGAACTTCTGATACTAGACGAATCGTGTAAGGGAAATCGGTTTCGTTCGGGATGATCGGCTCCAGAGCTCTCTCCCCAAGCGCACCATGTCCGATTTCACGGCGACCCGGCGGACGAAGCGGTCTTGCTTCCCCTACGGAGAACGGCGGGAAATTGTAGTGATGCATGAATCGTTTCGTTTCTGTAAGATCCAAGCCATCCAGGATTTGAACATCGCCTAATGCGCCTAGTGTACATACGCTTAGCGCTTGCGTCTGACCGCGTGTGAACAAACCGGAACCGTGAGTACGCGGCAGCAAATCGATATCGCAGTCAATTGCACGGATTTCCTCTAATTTACGTCCATCCGGTCTTACTTTATCGTGTGTAATCAAGCGGCGGACTTCTTCTTTAACGATATCATAAAGCGTTTCTTTCACATCGCCTAACAACTCAGGCGTCTCAGCATACAAAGCTGTAAAATGTTCCACGGCTTCTGCATTTACAATATCAATCGCTTCTTGTCTAGCATGCTTCTCGGAAATTTTGATGGCATCGACTAATCTAGCCTGTGCGAATTCGCGAACGGCTTTGCTGACATCAGCGTCTACCGCATGGAGTTTAACTTCCATTTTCGGCTTGCCGGCGATTTCAACCAATTCTTCAATGACAGCGACAATTTTGCGGATTTCATCATGTCCGAACATAATGGCTTCCAGCACAACGTCCTCAGACACTTCATTTGCGCCTGCTTCAACCATCATGATGGCGTCTTTCGTACCCGCCACTGTTAAGTGCAGATCGCTTTTCTCAGCTGTCTCTCCCGTTGGGTTGACAACAAACTGGCCGTCAACACGACCGACAATAACGCCGCCGACAGGTCCGTTGAAAGGAACGTCGGAAATGGCAAGCGCCGCGGAAGTCCCGATCATGGCTGCAATTTCCGGCGGACACTCTTGATCCACGCTCATAACCATGGAAACGATTTGAACGTCATTGCGGAATCCTTCCGGGAAAAGCGGACGAATCGGGCGATCCGTCAGACGGCTGGCCAGAATAGCCTTTTCGCTCGGACGGCCTTCACGCTTAATAAATCCGCCTGGAATTTTACCTACAGAGTATAGTCTCTCTTCATAGTTAACGGTTAACGGAAAGAAATCCAAATCTTTCGGTCCGCTGGATGCCGTAACTGTACTAAGCACAACCGTGTCGCCGTAGCGAACGGTTACTGCCGCATTGGCTTGTTTGGCTAGTCGGCCCGTTTCAAGAATGAACGGTTTGCCGCCAAGTTCCATTTGTACCCTTTTCTCCATAATATCCTCCTAAAGAATGTTCATATTCGTTATGTGTTGTGATACGCATACACAAAAGGAAGGTCAGTGACCTCAACATGCCGACTCCGTATGTATCCAAAGAATGCCTTGAGCTGGAGTCATCCTCTATTTCTGCGTAGTGTCTAGTATTTCCTTCTTTTTCCGTTTTAAAAATACAAGAAAAAGCAACCTCGTTGCCACTCTCTGCGCAAGCTTTATCAAGCCCAGCAAAGGAGCAACAGGTTGCTTCTCATTGTCGGTTTTATCGACGCAAACCAAGCTTTTCGATCAAAGCACTGTAACGGCTCACATCTTTGTTCTTCACGTATGCTAGCAGCTTACGGCGTTGTCCAACCATTTTAAGCAAACCACGACGGGAGTGGTGATCTTTCTTGTGCGTACGAAGGTGGTTCGTAAGGTTTACAATGTTCTCAGTAAGGATTGCTACTTGTACCTCAGGTGAACCCGTATCGGTGTCGTGTACCTTGTGAGTTTGAATCAGTTGTGTTTTGCGCTCTTGTGTTAATGCCATGATTGTTCATCTCCTAAATTCTATTGTATCCCCGTAAGCCTAGAAATCGCCGATGATAGCGTGTATCCAAGCTTAGGTTCATGCCAATGGGAATGTTCCTTGGGCAACGTTAACCAGTATATCATACTCGCACAGTAGAAGTAAATGCTTGTTTCTATTCGTGCGAAGATAGTTTATTTTTTGCCGTTTCTGCATCGACCTTAATTTGCGCAATCAGCTCATCGATCGACGAAAACTTCCGCTCAGGACGGAGAAAAGCAATAATTTCGACTTTCATATGCTCGCCATAGATTTGCTCGGAAAAATCGAATAAATGGGCCTCAAACGAAGGTTTCAACTCTCCGGTTGCGAATGTCGGCTTCACGCCGATGTTCATGACACCTTTATACGTTTCCCCTTTGACCGAGGCTTTAATCGCATAAACACCATTTGTCGGGATGACATAGGCCTCATCCAATTGAAGATTAGCCGTTGGGAACCCTAACAGTCTTCCCCGCTTTTCGCCATCCACCACGATGCCGCTAATGCTGTAGGGACGACCGAGAAGTCTGGTCACTGTGTCAATATTCCCTGACTGCAACGATTCACGAATGAGTGTGGAGCTTACTTTTTCGCCGTCCATTTGAAAGGGTCTCACCACTTCCACAGAAAATTTCCCATGACTCAGTTCACAAAGCGTATCCGGATTCCCTTTGCCTTGATAGCCGAATGTAAAATCAAAACCGCAAATCACACTGTTGACGCCAAGCTGATCCAATACTTGATCCACGAACAGTTCCGGAGAAAGCCGCATGAGCGAAGCATCGAACGTAACAATGTAGGCATGACTGACACCCAGCGAGGCAAATATATCCATCTTCTCTTTCATTGGTGTCAAGAGATCCATGTACTTATCCTGCCCCATTACCGCTCTTGGATGAGGGTAGAAGGTCATGATGGCCGTTGGCAGACCAAGCTTCTTAGCCGTAAGCAAGGCTCGCCCGATGACCTCTTGGTGTCCCAAATGTACACCGTCGAAATCACCAATGGCCACAACCTGCTCTCCAACAAACACTTGCGGAGAATCAAAATCAATGGGATATGATATGGGTATTATTTGCATATAAGTTCGTTTCACCTATCCATTTCAACCTGTCCCTGCATGTAATGGGTTAAAGGAATACTTTTGAAGGAATCAGGATTTGGCTGGCGCTTTTCCATTCAAACAGACCAAGAAACCGTTGATCGGGAGAATATGCGCGGAGCAAGATTTGCGAACCCGCTGCACCCGCTATCCGGCTCGAAGACAGCGATATCCGTTTCCCCTGTTGCGCAAATACAGCTTCTTGCTCGGTAAGATCAACAGAAGGAATATGGGAAATCGCCTGGTCCATAGGAATCATCCGGTCTTGCAATACGCCTAGTGCCTTCATTTCTTTAATCTGCTCAAAGGTCAAACACTGTTCCTGCCGGATACTGCCGGTGGAAGTCCGAATCAAGCTTTTCATAACCGCAGGATATCCTAAAGCTTTGCCAATATCAACGCATAAGGTTCTAATATAGGTGCCTTTGGAGCATAGTGCCCGAAAATGAATTTCCGGATGCTTCTGCTGCAAGTCCATATGAAGAATCTCCAGCTGATGAATGGTCACTTTGCGGGATTTACGCTCCACTTCTTTCCCTTCCCGGGCCAGTTCATAGAGCCGTTTCCCATCGACCTTAACGGCCGAAAACATAGGCGGCGTCTGTTCAATCTCTCCGATAAAGCGGTGCAGCACCTCGCGGACCAGCGCTTCATCCAACCGAACCTCGGAAACTTCCTCCAATACGTTGCCGGTCATGTCCTCCGTGTCCGTTGAAAGTCCGATTGTAAGCTTAGCCTCATACTCCTTAGGAAGCTCCTGAATATATTCGACCATTCGGGTCGCCCGACCGATGCAAAGCGGCAAAACCCCCGTCACTTGCGGATCTAGCGTACCCGTGTGGCCGATTCGTTTGATTCCAAGAATACCTCTGACTTTGGCTACCACATCATGCGAGGTGAAGCCTTCCGGTTTCCAAACAGGCAAAATGCCTTCTAACGTCATATCAGCTTGCTCCCTACTTCCTGAACCATTCTTGCCACTGCTTCTTCAAGCGTTCCTGGGATTGTACAGCCGGATGCACGCACATGACCGCCACCGCCAAGGGATTGAGCGATCGCTGCAACGTCGACAAGACCTGAAGAGCGAAGACTTACTTTAATTATTCCGGGCGCTTTCTCTTTAAAAAGCATGCCTACCTCGACGCCTTCCACATTGCGCGGATAGTTGACGAGTCCATCCAAATCCTCATTAGAAGCCCCCGTAAACTCTAAGTCCTCTAGAGAAACTGCAAGCCACGCAAGTTTGCGCTCATGGGCAAAGGAAAGGGTAGACAGCGCCTTTTGCAGGAGAACGATTTGCGAATACGTCACTCGCTCTAATACTTGTTCAGCAATCTCGGAGCCTTGGACACCCAGATCGAGCAAGTTCGCTCCCATCTGCATAACTTCCGGCGAAGTATTCGAATAGCGAAAGCCGCCTGTATCTGTTAGCAACCCTGTGTAAATACAGTCACCAAATGGCAGATCTAAGTTCATATTCATATGCATGGCTAGATCATACAGAATCTGAACGGTCGCGGCCGCATCATGCTTAATCAAATGACACGTACCAAATCTATCGTTAGTCGGATGATGGTCAATATTGAGCAGCTGGGCTTGTCCATCAAAAAGAGTGCTGACCCTACCTATTCTGGAGAAATCAGCACAATCAACACTTATGATAGTCTGGAACTGCCTGTTCGGCATATCCTTGCCATAATCAAGCACGAGGTCGCTACCCCATAAATAAGAGAATTTAGCAGGCATCGCGCCCTCGTTGATCAGGGTAAAGGTTTTGCCTAGCTGGCTCAGAAGCCACCCCATCGCGTATGTAGAGCTGGCGGCATCCCCATCCGGCTGGATGTGAGATACCACCAAGAAATCATCATGCTGCTCGATAAACTTAGCTGCTGCTTCCAGCTGCTGGCTGTATTCGGTGGCATGGATCATTCTGCTGCTCATACGCTTGGATTTCCTTCCTGATTCAGCTTGTGAAGCAAGTTTTCGATATGACTGCCGTAATCGATAGACGCATCGAACTTGAACTGCAGTTCCGGAATTTTACGCAATCGGATACGTTTGCCTAACTCGGAACGGATGTATCCCGAACCGGCAGAAAGTGCCTTTAGCGTGGCTTCTTTCTGTTCGTCGGTGCCCATGACGCTAAGAAACACGCGTGCTAAGGAAAGATCATTCGTTACATCAACCCCCGTAACGGTTAAGAAACCGATACGCGGATCTTTCAATTCGGATTGTACGATTTGGCTTAATTCTTTCTTAATTTGCTCGCCAACTCGACCTACACGCACTCTAGCCATTTGTTATCACCTCTCAACGGACTCCATGATAAAGGCTTCGATAATGTCGCCCTCTTTAATATCATGATAACGCTCCAGAGATATACCACATTCGTAACCTTGTGCCACTTCTTTTTGATCGTCTTTGAATCGTTTCAAGGAATCAATTTTACCTTCATGGACAACAATGCCGCCGCGGATCAAACGAGTTTGTGCATTACGCGCAATCTTGCCCGAAATAACCATACAACCGGCGATTGTTCCTGAACCCGTAATTTTGAATACGTTACGTACTTCCGCTTGACCGAGAACAACTTCTTTGAAGATAGGATCCAGCATGCCTTTCATCGCTTGCTCGATTTCTTCAATGACGTTGTAGATAATGTTATGCAGACGAATATCAACTTTCTCTTGATCTGCCGTCGTTTTGGCCGCAGGCTCAGGACGAACGTTGAAACCGATAATAATCGCGTTGGATGCGGAAGCAAGAATAATATCAGACTCCGTAATTGCCCCTACGCCGTTATGCAGAATTTTGACGCGAACGCCTTCCACTTCGATCTTCTCGAGCGAGCTTTTCAATGCTTCAACGGAGCCTTGAACGTCGCCTTTGATGATGACATTAAGATCCTTGATTTCGCCGTCTTTAATATGTTTGAAGAGGTCATCCAGCGTCACGCGCGAATTCGCCGTCATCTCGGATTGACGCAGAGCAATGGAACGACGATCTGCGATATCTCTTGCTTTACGCTCATCTTCATACACTAAGAATGGATCTCCGGCTTGAGGTACGTCGGTAAGACCTGTAATCTCGACTGGCGTAGACGGACCTGCTTCTTTCAATCGTTTGCCTTTATCGTTAACCATCGCACGGATACGTCCGAAGTGAACGCCCGCAACGAAGCTGTCTCCTACTTTCAGCGTACCATGTTGAATCAGAACGCGGGCCACAGGGCCTCTTCCTTTATCCAACTCGGCTTCGATAACAGTTCCTCTTGCACGTTTGTTCGGGTTGGCTTTGTACTCTTGAACTTCCGCCACGAGCAAGATCATCTCCAAGAGATTTTCAAGTCCGATACGCTGTTTCGCGGAAATTTCGCAGAAAATCGTATCGCCGCCCCACTCCTCCGGAACCAATTCATAAGCAGTAAGAGCTTGTTTGATTTGGTCTGGATTTGCGCCTTCTTTATCAATTTTGTTCACAGCTACGATAATTGGAACGCCGGCCGCTTTAGCGTGACTAATCGCTTCTACAGTTTGAGGCATTACACCGTCATCTGCAGCAACAACGATAATCGTAATATCCGTAACTTGCGCACCGCGGGCACGCATCGTTGTAAATGCTTCGTGACCCGGAGTATCCAAGAACGTGATCTTTTTATGGTTAACTTCGACTTGATATGCCCCGATGTGCTGCGTGATACCGCCAGCTTCGCCTTCGGTAACGCTTGTTTTACGAATCGCATCGAGAAGCGTTGTTTTACCATGGTCAACGTGACCCATGATCGTAACGACAGGCGGACGTTCAAGCAGATCTGCCTCGTCATCCACTTCTTCAATCGTTTCGAAATTGTCTTCTTCGACTTTGATCTTAATTTCAACTTCAACACCGAATTCAGAAGCAATCAATTGAATCGCGTCCAAATCGAGCTCTTGGTTGATCGTTGCCATTGTTCCTAGGAACAATAATTTTTTGATCACTTCAGAAGCATCTTTGTGGAGCAATTTAGCTGTTTCACCAACCGTCATGCTGCCGCGAACGATGATTTTCTTAGGTGTGTTATCAATTTTTTCTTTCTTAACGGTTTCTTGCTGATATCTGCCGCGGTTGTTACCGCGTTGGTTGCCACGGTTGTTGCCGGATGGCCCGCGGTTTCCGCCGGAGCGGTTATCATCAAAACGTTTTGGCGTTGGCTTGGATTTCTTGGTTGTAATCACGCCTGCCTTCGCTGCTGCATCATCCAATTCAGCTGCTGTTGCGCCGACGTGGAACTGCGGCTTAGCTTCCTGAATCACAGGTCTTCCGCTTTGATTATTGTTGCGGTTGTCAAACGGCTTGTTTTGACGGTTCGGCCCTGAACTGCGGTTCGGACTCGAACCTTGCGGACGGCCGCTATTCGCGCTTTGTCCGCCGCCCATCGAAGCGCCCGCACCTTGACTAGGACGGGATCCCGCATAGTTGCTGTTGCCGCGCGGAGCTCCGCCTTGACCTTGACCGCTCGGACGTTGGCTGTTATAGCCGCCTGTGGAGCCGCCGGGACGTCCGTCGTTGGAACGGAAAGGAGGTCTGTCGCCGGAACGCTGTCCGCCTTGGGAAGAACCTTGACCTTGGTAGCCTTGACCGGCTGGGCGCTGCCCGCCTTGGTTCGACCCTTGGTAACCGGAACGCTGTCCGCCTTGGCTGGAACCTTGACCGCTAGGACGCTGTCCGCCTTGGCCTTGGTAACCTGTGCGACCGCCTTGATGGTTAGGGCGCCCGCCGCCTTGACTGGAGCCTTGACCACTTGGGCGACTATCGCGCTGAGGTTGGGAAGGACGACTTGCGTTATTAGGCGTAGATTGTGTTTGCTGTGGTGCTACTGCACCGTTACTTGTATTGTTGGCTGATTGTTCTGAAGAAGCAACCGGCTTGGAAGCTGCCGTTGCTGCACCTTTATTCTCTTGTGCTGGAGCCTGCGCTGCAGGATTCTGATTCGTCGTTGATGAACTCACATTTCCTCCGTCCGTAGCTGCTCGTTTGGCAGCCGCATTTGCTTTTATATCACGGAAAAATTTTTCGACGGAACTAACCGCGTCATTTTCCATTACACTCATATGATTGTTAACTGGGATATTTAATCGTTTAAGAATCGTAATAATCTCTTTACTGCTCATATTAAGCTGTTTAGCATATTCATATACGCGTGTCTTATCTTTATTATCTTGTTGTTTATTGGTCAATATGTTCCACCTCCGCAGGATTTACTTGACTTTTCTGCAGCATCTGCGCGAAGCCTCCGTCCAATACACCTATGGTGACACGCATCTCTTTTCCAATGCTGCGGCCCAATTCATACTTCGATCCAATTTCCATAAGGGTTACCCCGTAAAATTGGCATTTGTCCTGAAATTTCTTACGTGTATTAGCCGAAGCATCCTCCGCCATAATGACAAGTTTAGCCTCTCCCGAACGAATGGCTTTAAAAACGCCCTCATCTCCGGTAACAAGCTTTCCCGCCCGCATCGCCAATCCCAACTGGTTCAAAAATTTAGGATTCATCCTCTGAATCCTCCTCTTTCGAAGAGAGGAACTCATCCTCAACCCGAATGAAATCTTGCTCCAATTGATCATAAATATCGGCGCCTACGGCATGCTTAAGTGCTCGATCCAAGGCTTTGCTTTTCTTCGCCAATTTAAAACAAGAAACTTTACCACATAAGTAGGCACCGCGCCCGGACTTTTTCCCTTTAAGATCAATGAGAATGTCATCCTCAGGCGTTTTGACGACGCGGATCAACTCCCTCTTCGGCATCATTTCCTGGCAGGCCACGCATTTTCTCAGAGGGACTTTTCTCTGCTTCATTCCGATCACCCCTTGTTTCCAAACAAAAACTTAGTCGATACTGACTGAATCTTGATGCATTTCTTCGGTATAAGTTTTCACTCGGCCAAATTCTTGTTCTGCTTGTGTTTCACTCTTGATGTCAATTTTCCAGCCTGTCAGCTTGGCTGCAAGGCGGGCGTTTTGCCCTTTGATGCCGATAGCCAGAGAAAGCTGATAGTCAGGAACGATGACGCGTGCCATTTTTTCATTTTCATGAATTTGCACCTCAAGCACTTTGGAAGGACTTAACGCATTCGCTACGTACTCTTCCACGCTCTCCATCCAGCGAACGATGTCAATCTTCTCGCCGCGCAGCTCCGTTACGATCGTCTGAACGCGCAAGCCTTTTGGCCCAACGCAGGAACCTACCGGATCCACTTCAGGATTGCGAGAGTGAACCGCGATTTTGGAACGGAAACCGGCTTCGCGGGCTACCGAACGAATCTCGACGACACCGTCAAAAATTTCCGGCACTTCCAGCTCAAACAGACGTTTAAGCAATCCCGGGTGCGTTCTGGATAAAATGATTTGCGGTCCCTTTGTCGTATTCTCCACTTTGGTGATATACGCTTTAATGCGATCGCCTTGTTTGAACTTATCGGTCGGCATGAGTTCTGTTAAAGGCAGCACGGCCTCCACTTTACCCAAATCGACGTAAATGTTGCGTTGATCTTGACGTTGGAGAATACCCGTAACAATATCTTCCTCTTTGTCAATAAATGCATTGTAAATTAAGCCCCGCTCCGCTTCGCGAATGCGCTGCGTCACGACTTGTTTCGCTGTTTGCGCAGCGATACGTCCAAAATCGCGAGGTGTTACTTCAATTTCAACAATATCGTCCAGTTGATAATTCGGGTTGATTTCACGCGAGGCGTGAACCGAAATTTCCAATCTTGGATCAAGTACTTCCTCAGTTACGGTTTTACGGGCAAACACCTTGATGAGGCCAGTATGACGATTGATATCTACGCGCACATTTTGCGCGGTGTTGAAATTACGTTTATAGCTTGAAATCATCGCTGCTTCAATTGCATCGATAAGTAACTCTTTAGAGATACCCTTCTCACGTTCAATTTCCGACAGCGCTTCGATGAAATCCGTGTTCATTTGAACTGAGTCCCCCCTTTCAATAAGTAACGGTCACTAAAATACGATAGCCAGACGAGCGCTTGCTACCTTCGTGAACGGAATCGTAACCTTTTTCTTGCCGATTTCAATAACGAGATCTTGTTCGTCAAAGGATAAGAGTAATCCTTCAAACTCCTTGGAGCCCTCGATCTGCTCATAGGTCGTAACAAATACGTGACTGTTCACAGCCTTGTAATAATCTTGGGTCTTCTTCAGCGGACGCTCTGCGCCTGGCGAAGAAACTTCCAAGAAATATGCATCAGAGATCGGATCTTTCTCATCCAATTGAACACTTAGGTATTCACTGATACGGCCGCAATCATCTATATCAATTCCGCCTTCTTTGTCAGCGTAGACACGAAGGAACCAATTGCTGCCCTCTTTGACATATTCAATATCCACGAGTTCAAATCCATTTTGTTCAATGTAATCCTTCAGCATGTCCTCAATGACGGATTTGATGTGTGCTTGTGTAACCACAGATAAATGTACCTCCTAAATTGACTTTCCCTCAGCCATAAACCGAAAAGTCCTATATCAAAATGTAAAGAGTGGGTTTCCCCACTCTTTAATCACAAGATGATATCCTCATTATTGCCAATAAAAATTATACCATAACCAATCTTTGCATTACAATAGCAAACTTGTTAATGATTTTCACTTGACAGCTCTAATTTTTCTAAGACAAGCCCTGCCATCTAGAAGAGCGACAACTGATTCGATTCCGGCATCCCGCGGAAACATCCCATTGAGCTTAGAAGCTCAATTACGGTTTTGGAAGCCTTGGAACGATTCTGGAAATCCTCGATCGAGAGGAAGTCGCCTTCGTCCTTGGCAGCCGCAATATTTTTGGCTGCGTTCTCGCCAATACCTGACATGGCGGCAAATGGAGGAATCAGTGATGTGCCATCGATCGTAAAGCGCGTCGCATGCGAACGGTAAATATCAATCGGCTTGAAGCTGAAGCCGCGCGACGTCATTTCCAGCGACATCTCCAGAATGGAAACCATCGCCTTCTCTTTCGGCAGCGCTTGGAAGCCCTTTTCTTCGATTTCGATCAATCGCTTCAAGATCGCGTCATAACCTTGGCACAGCAGTTCAAGATCAAAATCGGCCGCACGAACACTAAAGTATGTCGCGTAGTAGGCAATCGGATGATAGACCTTAAAGTACGCTGTACGAACAGCGGAGATGACATATGCAGCAGCATGCGCTTTTGGAAACATGTATTCAATCCGTTCGCAAGATTCAATGTACCAGGCCGGCACGTTGCATCGTTTCATCTCTTCTTTCCATTCATCCGTGAGACCTTTCCCTTTACGCACACTCTCAGTAATTTTAAACGCAAGTCCCGCATCCATGCCCGCTTTATAAATTAAGAATAGCATAATATCGTCCCGACAGCCGATAACGGTCTTAATGTTGCAAATGCCTTTCTTAATCAGTTCCTGGGCGTTGCCTAACCAAACACCCGTTCCGTGAGACAGACCGGAAATTTGCAATAAGTCGGCGAACGAGCTCGGCTGCGTTTCCTGAAGCATCTGACGAACGAATTTCGTCCCCATCTCCGGAACCCCATACGTGGCTACCGGCGAACGGATCTGATCGGGGGTTACCCCAAGCGCTTCCGTAGAGTTGAAAATGCTCATGGCTTTAGGATCGTTCATCGGAAGGGTCGTCGGGTCGATCCCTGTCAAATCCTGCAGCATCCGCATCATCGTCGGATCGTCGTGCCCGAGAATATCCAACTTGAGCAAGTTGGCATCGAAGGCGTGATAATCAAAATGCGTTGTTTTCCATTCTGAGTTTTTATCATCTGCCGGATATTGGACCGGCGTAATGTCATCGACTTCCATGTAATCCGGTACGACGACGATTCCCCCCGGATGCTGGCCCGTGCTTCGCTTAACCCCTGTGCAGCCTGCGGCCAATCGATTGAGCTCTGCTCCCCGCCATTTCTGGCCTATCTCTTCTTCATATTTCTTGACGAAGCCGAAGGCCGTCTTCTCTGCGACTGTGCCGATGGTACCCGCACGGAATACGCATTTCTCACCGAAGATTTCCTTCGTATAGTTATGGGCTACAGGTTGGTATTCCCCGGAGAAGTTCAAATCAATATCGGGAACCTTGTCCCCTTTAAAGCCAAGGAATGTTTCGAACGGGATGTCATGACCGTCGCCTTTGAGAGATCCGCCGCAGTTCGGGCAGTCTTTATTCGGAAGATCGAATCCGCTCGGAACGCTTCCGTCCAGAAACCATTCGCTATGCTGGCAGGATGCGCAAATATAATGCGGAGGAAGCGGATTAACCTCGGAAATTCCCAGCATCATCGCAACAACGGAAGATCCGACAGATCCCCTTGAACCTACGAGATAGCCGTCTTTGTTTGACTTTTTAACGAGACGCTCGGAGATCAGGTAGTTCGCAGAGAACCCGAATTTAATAATCGGGACGAGCTCTTTCTCCAACCGGGCAACGATAACCTCCGGAAGTTCGTCGCCGTAGATGCCTTTCGCCGTAGCGTAACAGGTGCTGCGAATTTCTTCGTCTGCCCCTTCAATAATCGGCGTGAACAGTTTATCCGGGAAGAGCTCAATCGATTCGAACCTGTCGGCCAGCTCATTCGTGCTGCGAACGACAACTTCCAACGCTTTCTCTTCGCCCAGAAATTTAAACTCTTCCAGCATCTCTTTGGTCGTGCGGAAATGGGCGTCCGGCTTTTTCATTGATTTCAGCGGACTAAAGCCGGTTATCCCGTTAATGGTGATGTCCCGGCACACTTTCTCTCTTGGGTGAAGGTAATGAACGTTTCCTGTGGCAATGACCGGCTTGCCTGTCTTATAGCCGATTTCACAAACGCGGCGTACGGCATTTTCAAGATCTTCAACGCTGCCCACGAGCCCTTTTTCTACTAGGTGCATGTTATAGCTGACCGGTTGAATTTCGAGGATGTCATAAAACTCTGAAACCTGCTCGGCTTCTTCAATCGATTTATTGAGAACCGCTTCGAAAAACTCCCCTTTTTCACAGCCGGAGGTAATCAGCAGCCCTTCTCTTAATTCGACTAACACACTCTTCGGAATCGTGGCGCCCTTCTGCAAGTAAGTGGTATGGGATAAGGAAATAAGTTTAAATAAGTTCTTTTTGCCAACCGCGTTAAGCGCATAGATACAGCAGTGGAACGGACGTTGATTCGACAGATCTTTACCGACGAAGTCATTCAGCTTGGCGAGACTCGTAATTTGTCGATCGTTAGCCTCGTTAATGAGGTGATACAGCACAAAACCTAACGCAATGGAATCGTCAATCGCACGGTGATGATTATCCAAGCTCACTTTGAATTTATCCGATAACGTGTTCAAGCGATGATTTTTCATGGATGGGAACAAAAATCTGGCAAGCTCCAACGTATCCAGCACGGAATTCGCAACCTCAGGCAGCCCCATGCGTTTCAAATTGGCTTGTAGAAATCCCATATCGAAGCGCGCATTATGAGCGACAAGAACAGAATCGCCAATGAAGTCAACAAACTTCGGAAGCTCTTCTTCAATGTCAGGCGCATCAACGACCATCTCATCCGTAATATTCGTCAACTGCTGAATGTTATATGGAATTTTCTCATGCGGGTTGATGAACGTTGCAAAACGGCCGATTTCTTTGCCATCCTGCATCTTAACGCCGGCAAGCTCGATAATCCGGTTATTCGTGACGGATAAACCGGTCGTCTCCACGTCGAAAATCACATATGTCGCTTGCTTCAAGTCCATATCCTTGGCATTCATGACGATAGGCACAGAGTCATTCACGACGTTGGCTTCTACGCCATAAATCACTTTGATCCCGTGTTTCTTGGCTGCTTTCCCGGCATCCGGAAAACATTGAATGTTGCTGTGGTCCGTGACCGCAATCGCTTTGTGCCCCCACTTTGCCGCCATTTTCACATAGTGATCGATAGGCGTTAAAGCGTCCATCGTGCTCATCGTCGTATGCAAATGGAATTCAACGCGCTTCTCCGCCGCATCATCCATCCGATCCTTAGGAGCCATCACTTCGGTCAAGTCATTAGGAATCATGACGAGCTCAGGAATCTGCATGAACCGGTCATACTCAACCTTCCCTCTGGCCCTGATCCAAGTTCCGTTCTGAAGCAAGCTTAGAATCTTAACGTCATCTTTGGTTTTAGCAAAAACTTTCATCGCCATCGAATCCGTAAAATCCGTCAAGTTGAAAGTAAACAGCGTATTTCCGTTTCTTAATTCCTTGACTTCCAGACCGAATACAGTACCTTGAACCGTGATTTTCTTCTCTTCTTCTTGAATATCCTTCAGCGGCGTCGGCACTTCCTTGATGTCATACCCCATGACAAGCTTCAAATCGTCCGGTAAAGAAGATTCTTCTTCCTCCACGTCGATCGACATCATGATTTCTTGCGTAATCGTCTTCTCGCTCTGCTCCCGCTGCTTGGCGAACTTTTCGTATTCGGTTTCAACTGCAGCGGAATCGCTTATCGCATATTTGACCGTTAACTCCGTTTGGAAATAGTTATGAAAAAAGTCCCGAATAAACGTGTCGATATTTTTTTTCTTGGCGAGCTCCAGTCCGATCGCATCCAGCATGATGAGGGAAAGGGAATGGCCTTGCACATCATACTTGGCTTTGGCCATCCAGCCGTTGATGGAGGGCACTTCGCGCTGCAGCCATTCCATGAAAAGGCTCCAGTATTCGTCCACCAAAGCAGACGGCTCCGCTCCTTCAAATTTCCAGATAAACCGAATCTTCGCGATTTGCGCGAATTTCTCTTGAATCATTTTACAAAAAGAGCGGTAAATGTTCTGAGGCACCAATTCATTTTTCACCAAATAAAAAGTCCAGTCGCGATTCTTCCGACTTATTTCTACTTGATCGATATAGCCTTCTGTAAAAAATGATGACACGACATCGGCTGGAATCTCCGCTTGCTGCATCAGAAGCTCAAAGCGATTCCGTTTATCAGCCAAATTACTCATGAACAGCCTCCCCATAAAAATACGAAGGGCAATGGAATACTTGCCTCCATTTGCCCTTATGATTGTAATTAATAGCTGCGTCCGAAAACGACCGTATGCTTAGCCGCATCGCCGCAAACCAAACATGTTGATTTCGTTTCTGTCGGTGTGAAAGGAATATTCCGGCTTGTCGCACCTGTTTCTTGCTTCACTTGTTCTTCACAAGCATTGGAACCGCACCATCCGGCTAACGCAAAACCTCGTTTAGTCTCCAGGAAAGTTTTGAATTCATCGATGGTATCGACCGCAATATAATGCTCATCTCGGAACTGCTTTGCTTTATCATACATCTGCTGATGAATCTCAGCAAGTAAATTCTGCACTTCTTCGACAAAATTCGATTGCTGCACGGTTTTCTTTTCGCCGGTTACACGGGATACCAGCACAACTTGTCCATTTTCCATATCGCGAGGCCCTAATTCAACCCGTATCGGCACGCCGCGCATTTCGTATTCATTAAATTTCCAGCCTGGGCTTTGGTCCGCACGATCGTCCACTTTCACGCGGACACCGGCTTTCTTAAGCTCAGCGTACAGCTCGTCCACTTTGGCAATCACTTGATCGCGCGTTTTGGGAGGACCGATCGGAATCATAATCACTTGTGTCGGCGCCACTTTCGGCGGCAGCACCAAACCGCGGTCATCGCCATGAACCATGATGAGCGCCCCGATCAAACGAGTGCTTACGCCCCATGAGGTGGTGTGCGCAAATTGATGCTGATTCTCGCGATCCAAGAATTTGATATCGAAAGCAACGGCAAAATTCGTCCCCAAGTAGTGAGAAGTACCCGCTTGCACGGCTTTACCATCCTTCATCATTGCCTCAATGGAGAAAGTATCGATTGCGCCTGCAAATTTCTCGGAAGGCGTCTTTTGGCCGACGATAACCGGAATCGCCAAGAAATCTTCCGCAAATTGACGGTACACGTCTAGCATTTGCATCGTTTCGCGGCGTGCGTCCGCTTCATCCTCATGAGCCGTATGACCTTCCTGCCATAGGAATTCCGTCGTGCGAAGGAATGGCAGCGTGCGCTTCTCCCAACGAACCACGTTCGCCCATTGGTTGATGAGCAGCGGCAAATCCCGGTAAGAGTTAATCCACTCGGAGTACATATGCCCGATCATCGTTTCGGAGGTTGGACGAATCGCCAATCGTTCTTCCAGCTTTTCCCCGCCTGCTTCTGTAACCCAAGGCAATTCCGGATTAAAGCCCTCTACGTGCTCCTTTTCCTTCTGGAAAAAGCTTTCTGGGATAAATAGAGGGAAATAAGCATTGCGGTGGCCGGTTTCCTTGAATTTGCTGTCCAGCTCGCGTTGAATGTTTTCCCAAATTTCATAGCCGTCCGGCTTGAACACGATACAGCCGCGAACCGGCGAATAGCTCATGAGATCCGCTTTCTTGATCACATCTATGTACCAACGGGAGAAATCTTCTCCCTGTGGCGTTATCTCTTTAACAAACTGTTTATCGTTTGACATAAACCCTCCTAGATCATGAGAACTATCCCTTTATTAATCGCAAAATATCATTATACGTTACTGCCACCATAAGCAGCATGAGCAGTGCAAACCCGACGAAATGAACCATGCTCTCACGGTTCGGGTCGATCGGTTTGCCGCGAAGCGCCTCCAGCCCCATGAACAGAAGCCTGCTGCCATCCAGCGCCGGAATCGGCAGGAGGTTAAATATCCCGAGGTATAAGCTTAACGTGGCTGTCCAAGAGAGAAAAACGGTGATTCCCATTTGGGCAAATTGAGCAGATACTTGGGCTGTTCTTACCGGCCCGCCTAAATCATCGAGTTTGAATTGCAGCGTGACGAGCTGCTTGAGCCCTGTTACAATCATCGTCGTTGTTCCAACCACTTGTTGGTAGGTACCTTTGATGACTTCATTAAAGGTAGCACTGCGACGGTCCCCTGAAATAACAACGCCCAGCTTGCCGGAGCCGCCTTCCATCTCCGGTGTTACTTGTAGCGTCAGTGGATTTCCTGCGCGATCGATCACCCACGTCATCGGTTTGCCGGCGGATGATTGAATGGTGTTCACCAGCTTCTCACGATCATCGCCGATCGGCTGATTATCGATGGAGATGATGATATCGCCTTTATGCAGACCCGCCTTCTCTCCAGCCTTGCCCGCAATGACGGAATCCAGCTTAACATTCGTGAAGACGCCGGATATAATCACTACGATCAGGAACAGCACGATCGCTAAAAGGAAGTTCATGACCGGCCCCATCACAATAGCAAGAGCGCGTTGTCCGACCGTTTTGGAACCGAATTGCCGGTCATACGGCGCTATCTGTGTTTCAGTCCCTTTGGTGACCATGATCGCCTCGCGGTCAATCGGATAGGTCACTCTCTCTCCGTCCACATCAAGAGATATTTGAAGTATTTTTTCTAAGTCGATTTGTTCCACGACGCCCAGAATCACATTGGAGCGGCGGTCTAATTGATCGAGAAACAGAGAAGTGACTTCATTATTTTTATTTAATTTAACGGCCACGGTTTGTCCGGGATTCACCTGAACAATTTCCGGATCTTCGCCTGCCATCCGAACAAAACCGCCGATAGGCAGCAAACGAAGCGTATAGCGAGTTTCCCCTTTTTTATATGAGAAAATCTTGGGTCCAAAACCGATGGCAAACTCTCTAACTAAGATGCCTGCGCGTTTTGCAAAGTAAAAATGACCCCATTCATGGATCGTGACAAGAACGAAAAACAACAAAATAACCTTCAATCCAACTTCTATGGCTGACAAGTCGTATTTCCTCCTTCATGGACAGCATGTTCTTAGATTACCATTATTGAACCGCTGAATACAAGCTGTGCCCGTTTAGCACAGTATACGAGCCGGGGGATTGAATTAGACGTACCTGTAACCAGAGAAAAAAAGAGCTGAGCCACTCTCGCTGACTTTAGCTCCCAACACGTTAAAATCGAATAGACGCCGCAAAAGACCTGGCCCACGAATCCTGCTCATGAATGACATCCAGCTCAGGGTTCGAGATTGACTCATGCTTCTGTAAAACAGCTTCGATCACTTGCTCAATTTGTAGAAACGTAATCTCGCCTTTGAGGAAACGGGCCACTGCGATTTCATTCGCAGCATTATACACCGTCGGTGTTGTTCCGCCTTGTCGGCCGCTCTCAAACGCCATTCGCAGACACGGATACCGGTCATAATCCATCTCACGGAAATGCAGCTTGCCGATAGAAGCCAAATCAAGCCGTTTCGTCGGTGTTGCGTACCGGTCAGGATACGTCAAGGCATACTGGATAGGCACGCGCATGTCCGGGTTGCCCAGCTGAGCGATAATGCTGTTGTCCACAAATTCAACGTAAGAATGAATAACGCTTTCCGGATGAATCAGGACATCAATTTGATCATAAGAAAGATTGAACAGCCAGTGGGCCTCGATCACCTCAAGTCCCTTATTCACCATCGTCGCTGAATCGATTGTAATTTTAGCGCCCATCGACCAATTCGGATGCTGCAAGGCTTGTTCAACCGTAACGCCCTCCAACTCCTCACGCGACCGGTCACGGAAGGAACCGCCGGAAGCCGTCAGCGTTATTTTCGAAACTTGCGAAGCGTTCTCACCGTTCAGACATTGAAAAATCGCCGAATGCTCGCTGTCAATCGGAAGTAACGCCACGCCCTTCCTGCGGGTTGCGGCCGTTACGATATGTCCCGCACTGACCAGCGTTTCTTTATTGGCAAGTCCGATCTGTTTGCCGGCTTCAATTGCCGCAAGCGTGGGCTTTAGCCCCTGACTGCCTACTAATGCCGTAACAACTAAATCAGCGTCAGTTGCAGCGGCAACCTCAACAAGTCCTTCTTGGCCATATAGAACCTTCGTAGTTGACGACACGTTCTTCTTAACCTCGTCTGCCAGCTCCTTCGTAGCAACAGATACGAGTTTCGGGTTGAACTGCTTCGTTTGCTCGATTAATAACTTTGTATTATAACCGCCGGATAAAGCTTCGACTTGAAATTTCTCCGGGGCATGTTGAACGATATCTAAGGTTTGTGTACCGATAGACCCTGTTGACCCTAATATGGCAATTCGTTTCATCCTTTTCCACCTCGCCTGCGACAATTACATTGGAACAATTCCGATTAAATAAATGAATGGAAACACGATGAGCCAGCTGTCCATCCGATCCAGCACACCGCCGTGACCAGGCAGCAATGTCCCTGTATCTTTAATGCCTTTGACACGTTTGTAAGCAGACTGAATTAAATCGCCAACTTGTCCGACAACAGCAATCATGAAGCCGAGCGCCAATGCTTTGCCCATTCCAAGTAAATCCGGGGCGAACCAAGCGAATACGAGCGCTGCGATCATAGAAATGATAACGCCGCCAATTGCCCCTTCAATTGATTTCTTAGGACTAATTTGCGGCCATAGCGGGTGTTTGCCTAGCTTGGAACCGACGAAGTAAGCACCTGAATCCGAAGCCCATATACAAACAAAGACGAGGATTGTCCAGAACAAGCCGTGCTCTGCTAAACGCGCAGCAATCATATAATAGAAGCCAAATGCAATATATACGACGCCTAACATAATGACCGATACTTGATCGATCGTAATTTTATTTTTGGAAGCTACCGTTATGAATAGAAGTAAGAACATAACCAACCAAATCATCGCACTTGTAGAAATAGGCGCGGTTATCCCGACGAATTCCCATGGTATTGTCATATACAATAGTGCAATTAATCCAACGAAGCTTGTTAATTTATATTTCGCGTAGCCGTTCATTTGCAGATACTCCCGGTATCCCAGAATCGAGAGCAATACGATTAGACCTGCGTACCAATAACCGCCCAATACTAATAACGAAATAAAAACAAGCCCAGCAACGACCCCTGTGACGATCCTTTGTTTCAAGTTGAATCCTCCTAGATGTACAACTTCAAATCCGGCAGCAATGCGTTTGACATCGCCGTCCGGGAGAATAGAAGGATCGCTTACAGCCCTCCGTATCTTCTCCCGCGGCGTTGGTATTCAGCGATGGCCTGCATAAATAAGGATTCCGTGAATTCCGGCCAATAAGCCTCAGTAAACCATAGCTCTGAGTAAGCCAATTGCCAAAGCAGAAAATTGCTAAGTCTCAACTCACCGCTCGTACGAATTAACAAATCAGGATCCGGCAAATCTGAAGTAAGCATATACGATGAAAAGCGCGCTTCATCCAACTCATCCGCCTGCAGCTTTCCGCTTTGTACATCCCGCATCATATCCTGCACACCGGCGATTATTTCCTTGCGTCCACCATAATTTAAGGCAAAGTTCAGAATGAGTCCTGTATTATTTTTCGTCCGTTCGATGGCTCCCTCAATCGCATTCAACGTATAGTCAGGCAGGCCTTCTTTCCACCCCGTCATTTGGATGCGGACATTATTCTCGATCAGCTCTTCGATTTCCAAAGGGAAAAACTCTTGTGGAAGCTTCATCAAAAATTCGACTTCTTCCTTCGGTCTTTTCCAATTTTCAGTAGAAAAAGCGTACATCGTCAATACTTTGACACCGATCTCATTGGCTGCCATCGTAATTTTCTTTACGTTCTTCATGCCGGAATGATGTCCCGCTACACGAGGCAAACCTCTTTGTTTCGCCCAACGGCCATTCCCATCCATAATGATAGCGACATGCGCAGGCACTTTGTCTCTTTCAATTTCTGGCATGACGCCAGAAGCCGGCTGATCCTTTATTCCAAACCATTGCTTTAATCGCTTGAGCACTGTTGTTCCTCCCAACTAGGGAAAGATGAAAAACCCCCAGCGACTACCCGGGGGCATATCTATCTTATACTTCCATGATTTCTTTTTCTTTAGCAGCCAAAACTTTCTCAACTTCAGCTACGAATTTATCCGTAAACTTCTGGATATCCTCCTGATGCTTACGGGACTCATCTTCAGAGATCCCGGCTTTTTCAAGCTTTTTGATCTCATCATTGGCATCGCGGCGAATGTTGCGGATAGCCACTTTGGCTTCTTCGCCGAATTTCTTCGTCATTTTGACGAGATCCGTACGGCGCTCTTCCGTAAGAGCCGGGATGACAATACGAATAACGGAACCATCATTGGATGGCGTCAGGCCTAAATCAGATTTCATAATCGCTTTCTCGATTGAAGACATGGAGCTTTTGTCCCATGGTTGAATAAGCAAAGTACGTGAATCAGGTGTCGTTAAATTCGCCAGTTGATTCACCGGTGTCATTGCTCCATAATATTCCACTTGAATACGATCCAATAAAGAAGGTGTTGCACGACCTGCGCGAAGCGAAGTCAAGTCTCTTTTCAGTGCGCCGATGGCTTTATCCATCCGGTCTTCTGCGTTCTTTTTCACTGCCTGTGGCATCGATTAGACACTCCCTTTAACTGTAGTCCCTATTTTCTCGCCAAGGACCACTCGTTTAATATTCCCTTTTTCTGTAATGTTGAACACCACCAACGGGATGTTGTTATCCATACATAGGGAAGATGCGGTGGAGTCCATGACACCTAGATTGTTGCTAATGACTTCCATATAGGTCAACGTTTCGAACTTCTTAGCTGTCGGATCTTTGAATGGATCTGCGGAGTAAACGCCGTCCACTTTATTTTTGGCCATGAGAATAACTTCCGCTTCAATTTCAGCCGCTCTTAAAGCCGCTGTCGTATCCGTGGAGAAGTACGGATTCCCTGTGCCTGCCGCAAAAATAACGACTCTCGCCTTTTCCAAATGACGAATCGCTTTTCTGCGAATATAAGGTTCGGCTACTTGCTGCATCGTAATGGAGGACTGTACTCTTGTAGGCACATCGATATTTTCCAATGCATCCTGCAGAGCTAATGAATTCATAACAGTCGCAAGCATTCCCATGTAGTCCGCTGTCGCGCGATCCATGCCTTTCTCACTGCCGGCAATTCCGCGCCAGATGTTACCGCCACCTACAACGATAGCGACTTCCACGTTTAATTCTACAACGTCTTTCACTTGTTGGGCAATGGAGGTAATGACTTCCGAATCAATGCCATACCCTTGCTGTCCTGCCAGAGCTTCCCCGCTCAACTTGAGCACTATTCTTTTGTAAAAAGGTTGACCCAACTTGTATAACCTCCGTTTCCATGCATGAACAAACTTCTTGGCTAAAAAAGAAGGAACACCAAGTGTTCCATCTTTTTGAAATAGCTATTATAGTTTAACTTGCGACATAACTTCTTCTGCAAAGTTCTCTTGTTTTTTCTCAAGGCCTTCACCAAGAGCAAAACGTACGAAACGACGGATGGAGATGTTCTCGCCGATTGTAGCGATTTTCTCGTTCAACAGTTGCTCGATTGTTTTGTCCGGATCTTTAACGAAGGATTGTTCCATCAAGCAGAACTCTTCGTAGTATTTGCCGATGCGGCCTTCAACCATTTTATCAACGATTTTCTCAGGCTTGCCTTCGTTCAAAGCTTGGTTGCGAAGAATTTCTTTCTCTTTGTCCAAAGCTTCTGTCGGAACTTCTTCACGACGCACGTAAGTCGGGCTTGCTGCCGCGATGTGCATAGCGATGTCTCTGCAGAAAGATTTGAATTGATCTGTTTTACCAACGAAGTCAGTTTCGCAGTTGATTTCTACAAGTACGCCAACTTTACCGCCAGCGTGGATGTAAGATTCAACGGCACCCTCTGTAGCGATACGTCCAGCTTTGTTCGCTGCAGCAGAAAGACCTTTCTCGCGAAGCAGTTCTGCTGCTTTCGTCAAATCACCATTTGCTTCTTCAAGCGCTTTTTTGCAATCCAACATTCCCGCGCCTGTTTTTTCACGTAATTCTTTCACTTGTGCTGCTGTAACTGCCATTGAAAGAAACCTCCCGTTAGTGGTTTAATATGTAATGCACTTTTTAAAAAAAGGGTGGTGACAGGCTGTTACACCTTCCAACCACCCTTTTCACATTCCTATAAATTAAGCTGTTGTTTGTTCGCCTTGGTGTGCTTCGATAACTGCATCAGCGATTTTCGCTGTAAGCAATTTAACCGCACGAATCGCATCATCGTTACCTGGGATCACGTAGTCGATCTCGTCTGGATCACAGTTCGTATCAACGATACCAACGATTGGGATACCCAATTTACGAGCTTCTGCAACAGCAATACGCTCTTTACGTGGATCGATAATGAATAGTGCGCTAGGCAGAGATTTCATGTTTTTGATTCCGCCCAAGAATTTCTCAAGACGCTCTTTCTCTTTACGGAGAATGATAACTTCTTTCTTAGGAAGAACTTCGAATGTACCGTCCTCTTCCCATCTTTCAAGAGTTTTCAAACGGTCAATACGTTTTTGAATCGTTTGGAAGTTAGTAAGCGTTCCACCCAACCAACGTTGGTTGATGAAGAACATTCCGCAACGCTCTGCTTCTTCAGCAACGGAATCTTGCGCTTGTTTCTTAGTTCCAACGAAAAGGATTGTGCCATTATCTTCAGATACGGATTTAACAAAGTTGTATGCTTCTTCAACTTTCTTAACCGTTTTTTGTAGGTCGATAATGTAAATTCCGTTTCTTTCTGTAAAAATGTACTTGTCCATTTTCGGATTCCAACGACGTGTTTGGTGACCGAAATGTACGCCAGCTTCTAAAAGCTGTTTCATGGAGATAACTGCCATCCCCAATCCCTCCTCTAAAATGGTTTATTTGGTATCCGCCGCCTGTCGCATCTTTGCATAAAACTTACCGAAGTAAGCACCATTATGCAAATTGACTGGCGTGAGTTTTTAACACCGTGAATAAATATACCACAACTCAAATGCCTATGCAACCTTTTGTCGAGATCGACATTAAGCCCTATAACGGGGCGTCTGGAAGCGAAAAAATAAAAAATAGACCTTTGGGAAAAGATCCATTTGTGCGCTTTTTTATTGAGCTGTAATTAAATTGGTTACGACTTGTTGCATATCTACTTGGCCTTCAAAAACATGAAAGCCAACCTGCAGCTTGGTGTTGCCGCCTTGCTTTTGAAGCTCTGTTGCGAACGCCTTACGGTCGGTGATTAGGCCGGATTTCACAAGCAGCTCGGCGACAGCGGTTGCGTCAAGATTGGGCTGCACATAAATAACCGTTCTATTTACGGTTTCAACTTTAGGCGGTTCTTGCGCCTTGGCTGCGGCCAGCTTATCCGTTTCTTCTTTCACCTTTTTTTGAACGGCGGCATCCAAATCTGCCTGCGTATACATCTTCGCATTTTTATCGAAAACTTGATAATACTTGGCGGCTTCCTCTTTCAGTTTGGTCGGATCCATTTCTTCGAGAGCTAAGCTCGCTGGACCGGGTGCGCTTGTCCTGACGGACATGAGTTGAAGCAGCAGAGCCCCGGCAATGATGCCAGTTCCGATTCCTAACATATACGAACGATTTTTAAACACGGGTCCGCTCCTCCTGTTGGGAAAGCTGGAGGATCAAACTGACCTCACCTTTATTCATCCCTAGTTTCTTAGCGATCGCCTCAACGCCTTTGCCTTGATCATGCAAAGAAAAAAGCTCGGCATATCTGCTTTTCATACTCAATCCCGTATACAGCTGCTCTTTGGCGGCGATTGGCTCGACAGCTGCAGCAGGGTCCAAGGAAGGGGATGCAGCCGCGGAAGCTTGGTGACCAAACGCTTGATTAATAGAAGCAATAGAAGCAGCATTCACTTGTTCATTAACATGCACTTTCGTTAACTCTTGTGAAAGCTCCTGCTTTTGCTTCTCCAAAGTTTCCAGCCTGTTTGCCAGTTTGGCAAGCTCAACTTCGTAATCTTGTTTCGTCTTCGAAAACAAGTTCAGCAGCGATTGATTCTGCTCATCCATTTCCGCTGCAAAGTGCTCTATCGTTTCCTCAATCTCCTGAACGACATTCATCTTCCCGGAGGCTGCTTCTTGTTCCTTCGGCAGAAAACGCGCGTAGACAATCAAGACTAAGCCTAAAAGTACGACATACATCCACGGCTGCATGGCCACCTGTGTTCACCTTTTTCTATTAATGAGATAATGCTTTATAAGGATAGATCAATATGATGCCCTTTGTAGGGGTGATCCGGCAGATGATCAGGTTCAGATGAGTTTGAGTGCGACAGTTTCCCGCCTTTGGACTTCCGCTCAGACATTTGCTGTTTCTGTCCGCCATGATCCTTGATATCCGCACGCGCGCTTTCTTCTAGCTTGCTGCTGCGGTGCCGATCCTTTTCCGTGGATTGAGCGGCTTGATTCTCTAAAATGGTTTCATCCTGACGCGGTTTCTGCATCAGTTGATTCTGCCGAATCCCTGCCTCATCGTTCTTGTGAACAGCGAACTGTAAATCGATGGCCTTCAAACTCATCGCTTACCCTCTCCTTCACTACACAGTGGCGCTCATCGAAATATCGCCGTCGACTAGACGGAATGTCATACGGTTCGTTGGATCTTTGATGAATTTGGTATAACGGCCAATCACGATTTTGGTGCCCCCGTATATGGTGGACAACACTTCGATTTTCGCCTTTTCCGAGTCTTCCAACGATTTTTCAATCTCAAGAATGCGTTCCTTAATCGTGTTCTGCTCTTCGATGCTTTGTTTTCTCGTATGATTCAGCTTAACGCGCATCGCGACCTTATCCGGCGTAAGCTGCCCAGCAGCCGCTAATGAATCCAGCAGCGTGAGCGCTTTATCGGTCTTATCCATATTTTCCATATAAACTCTGAGCTGATTTCGCAAATGAATCATTTCGTTACGCAGTTCTGGCAGAACGCCCACTTCAACTACGGTTGCCGTCGACATCGAATTCCCGATTGTACGTGCGGTTACACGCTCCCCGGCTTGGATGACGCCTCCGACAATGAGACCTTTCGCACCGTTGCAGTCCACTGCTTTACCGGCTCTGATCGTGGAATGCATGATACTTTGTGAAACTCTCAATTCACCGGAGACTTCAACCGTGGCATCCTGAATAAATGAGCTTTTTACATTTTTACCTGCCTTGACATGCGCTTTATTTTGGCCGACGATGCCGGCATTAATCTCGATTGAACCATCCGCTTCAAGTTCTGCGGCCTCGACGCCGCCAGTAACGCGAATATCGCCCGCAGCGCGAATTTTAAAGCCGGGCAAAACGTTTCCACGGACAACGACAGTCCCGATAAAATCGATATTTCCGATATTATAATCTACATTTCCATTCACTTCGTAAACGGGAAATACATTGATCTTATCGCGGTCTGTGCGAACAACCATCCCATCGATTAATGAATAAAGCCCCATTTGTTCAGCGTCAGCAATGACATTTTTGCCTATTTTGAAACGCGCCTCTTTCCCTGCTTTCGTAAAAATCGTCTCACCGGTTACCGCCCGCCCGGGCGTGCCTTCGGTAGCCAAATAGCGCTGACCGATCGGTTGTCCTTTTTTTACATTATGTAGGGAAACTACTTCTTTATAATTGACCCTGCCGTCATCCAGCTCCAGAGGTTTTTTATCATTTTCATCAAAATCAAAAATATAAGTAATATAGCCGTTTACGCCTGGCTCCGCTTTCGTCCCTTCGGCAATAACCAGCTTCTGATTATAAAAAGGCTTCGGATTACTTGCGATTTGAGCAAGCAGCTGGCGATTCAAACCATGCACGATATGATTTTTCTGAGCTAATTCTTCCAATTGAGCAATGGTTACTTTAAAGCTATCATCTATGTTGCTAATTAACAAATAGGCTGCCAGTTTATCATCTGAGATGGAAATATGGATATAATAATCTAAAGGCATGTTCCTCTCAAGCATGGAATCCCACCCTTCAACTTCACCAAATTATATTAATTATCTTGAAATAACTGATTCTTAAGCCGGCTAAGCACGCCTTTCAAACGAAGAATCGCTTTGGAATGCAGCTGCGAAATACGCGAAGGAGATAAGCTCATGACCTCTGCGATCTCACTTAAGGAGAGTTCCTCGAAATAAAACAACGAAACCACCGTGCGTTCTTTCTCTGTCAAGCGCTCAATCGCTTTGGCAAGTGAATCTTTCAGAAAGAATTCATTCACCTGAAACTCCGGGTTTTTAGCCTTTTCATCGACAAGCAGCGAAAGCCGCGTTTCCGAATCTTCCTCCCGAATAGGATCATCAATGGAGCACACCGTCGTAATGGAAATATCCTGAAGCATTTGCTGGAAATCCTGCTCGGATACTTGCAAATAGTCGCTGATCTCAGCATCCGTAACGGAACGCAAATACTGTTGTTCAAGCTTTTGGTACGCATCTTCAACTTTCTTGGCCTTTTCCCTCACGGAACGCGGAACCCAATCTCCTTGTCTTAGCCCGTCGATGATAGAGCCGCGAATGCGCCATGAAGCATAGGTCTCAAATTGCAGACCTCGGGCATAGTCAAATTTCTCAACGGCATCAATAAGACCCATCACGCCATAGCTGGACAGGTCCTCTTTCGAAACACTTTTGGGCAGTCCAATGGCAAGACGACCGGAAACATAATCGACTAAAGGCAAGTAACTCTCAATCAGTGCCTGTTTAGCGGGAATCCAGCCGTGCTCCTTCCACTGCATCCATAAGTCGTAATTCGCTAGTTGCGATTGCTTTTGTTCGATCATGATTTACGTATCACCATCCTTAGTCTTCAGACATTCGCCTTAAGGCACCCGCCAGTTGTTCAGGGTCCAGATTATTCTTGGTGACTAGCTTAGGTGGATTGAGTGGTGAAAATTGCATCTCGGCTGATGGCGCCGCAGAGGTATTGCCTAAGTTTGCTTTCAACAGCTCTCGCGTTTCCGCGTCTTCGTCCGGTGTCGTCATATCTAACGTTTGACCTACGGATGAAGTTGAATCCGAATTCCCAAGTTGTGCTCCACCTGCCGCGTGTTCAGCCCCAATCATTAGACCTAGCACCCATCGAAAGCCAAACGTAAGAACAAATAAAATAAGAAAGCTATATACACCTTTGAGACAGGAAGTTAGAAACAAATTATTGCCAATTGATAAGCCAAAAGTAAATAGACAAGCCAAACCTGCTACAATGACATTAATTCGAATAGTTCCGATCATCATTAGATTTCCTTCACTCCCAATTGCACGCTTCGAATAACCAGAATGCCGGTTTCGCTATTAAATTCTATCGTTCGACCGTAATTAGCTCCTGTATCCTCTGCACGAATCGGAATTTTGTATGTATTCAACATTTCTTTACAAGATTCAACATTTCTCGGACCAATTCTCATCGTATCATTATTTCCTGCAAAAGCAAACATTTGTGCTCCGCCGGCCAGCTTAGCCTCAAGCCTGCTAACGGCGGCTCCCAGTTTCTCCATTCGGGAAATTAGCTCAGGAATCGCCGTATCCGCGTATTTCGCAATGTTTAAGGATCCTTCACGGGCAATTTCCGAAGAAGGGAGCATGACATGCGCCATTCCGGCTACTTTAACCCGGCTATCATAAAGGGTAACACCCACACATGAACCTAAACCCGTCGTTTTCAATACACCTGTAAGGTGAGCAACATTCAGGTCTGCCATGCCAACTTTAATCAAATTTTCCTGCGTCATGAAGACTCGACTCCTAATGCCGAAAATATTTTGCCAAACGATTCCGGATCAGGAATTAGGAAGAAATGTCCTTGTACTTCATTATCCCCTTCCAAAAATTTGGTATCGATGAGCAGCGCTTGATCGCCCATTTGACCAAATTGCAATAAACCATAACTTAAAATAGCGCCTGCCATATCAATTGCCAATGCTGGAACAGTCGGCTGCATGTTCAAGTTTGTGAAATCAGCAAGAGAAGACAAGTACGAGCCGGCAAGGATGTTGCCAATTTCATTTAAAGCGGATAACTCTAACTCCGAGTATTCTTCTTGGTCTTCAATTTTTATCCCAATCAGATCCCTCAGCATATTTTTGGCGGCATCTAAGTTGAGAATAAAAAACATATTTCCAGGAGCGTCACCCTCTACCCGTAAGAAAATAGCCAGAACTACCGTTTCGGCCCCGCCAACACTTTCGCAAATTTCTTCAAAAGGCAGCATTCTTACTTTGGGTACAAGCATGTCAATCGGTTTATCCAATAAGGTAGACAGGGCGGTAGCAGCATGCCCCGCGCCTATATTACCAACCTCTTTGAGCACATCCATTTGAAAATCCGCCAACTGATTAAAAACGTCCACAAGCTAGTCCTCTAATCTTTCTAACTGTTGAATTTCGTTGCGGTCCAGAACCTGCTCTAAATTAAGCAGAACAAGCAACCGTTCCTCGCCGATCCGCGCAATTCCATCCAGGTACTTCGCTTTGATTCCGCCGACAATTTCCGGTGGATTGTCAATGTTGTCCGTATCCAGATCAATAACATCATTCGCTGAGTCTACGATTAAGCCAACTTCAAATTCACCGGCAGATACGATGATGATGCGAGTGGCATCAGTAGTAGCTTTCTCTTCCAGCCCGAAGCGCGAGCGAAGATCGATAATGGGAATGACGACGCCGCGAAGATTGATCACGCCTTTAATAAATGCCGGTGCTTTCGGAACACGCGTCATAGGCTGCATTCTTTCAATCGTTCTGACTTTCTCGACTTCCACGCCGTACTCTTCCGATCCAAGTGCGAAGACGATTACCTTTTTTTCTTCTCCCATTGTAATACCCTCCTTAGAATTATGTATTATTTAATTAACGCGTTAGGGTCAATAATCAATGCCACTTGCCCATCGCCAAGAATCGTCGCGCCTGAGATGGCAAAGAGGCCTGTTAAATATTTGCCTAATGTTTTGAGAACAATTTCTTGCTGGCCGATAAATTCATCCACCATCAAAGCAACTTGCTTGTCCCCTTTGCGGACGACGACAATCTCGGTTTCTTCTTCCAGATCCTCATTGAAATCCGGCACCCCAAACAACGTGCTTAAGGAGACCAAAGGAATAACGGACTTGCGGTAATCGATCATTTTGTTGCCATGGATGCTGCGAATTTGCTGCTTCTGGATCGCGGAAGTTTCCACGATGGAGGATAACGGAATCGCGTATTTCTCACTGCCCAGACGCACTAGCATCGCTGAAATAATCGAGAGCGTAAGCGGCAGCTGAACGGAAAACTTGCTTCCCACGCCAGGCTTCGAGTCAACTTGAACATGTCCGCCTAACATTTGAATTTTCGTTTTCACGACATCGAGACCTACACCGCGCCCGGAGATATCTGAAATTTTCTCTGCCGTACTGAAGCCTGAGGCGAAAAGCAAGTTGTAAACTTCTTTATCCGTCAGCTTTGCAGCTTGTTCGGCCGTGACCAGGCCATTTTTAAGCGCAGTCTTCAATACTTTTTCTCTATAAATACCTCGGCCATCTTCTTCGATTTCAATAAATACATGATTGCCGCTATGGAATGCGCGAAGCTGGATCGTTCCATGCTCGCTTTTGCCTGCCGCCACACGGTCGCTGATCGATTCAATGCCGTGATCCACAGCATTACGAAGCAAATGGACTAGCGGGTCGCCAATTTCATCGATGACGGTGCGGTCTAATTCGGTGTCCGCTCCGGTAATGATCAAATCAACTTTCTTATCCAGCGATTTGGCCAAATCTCTGATCATGCGCGGGAACCGGTTGAAAACGGAATCCACAGGCACCATGCGAAGTTTCAAAACAATATTTTGCAAATCGCTGCTGACTCTGGACATGTGCTCAACAGTTTCCGTTAAATCGTTGCGCTTGACTTCGCTAGCCAGCTGTTCCAAACGCACGCGGTCAATCAGCAATTCGCTGAAAAGATTCATCAGCGCGTCCAATCGCTCAATATCAACGCGAATCGTCCGGCTTGCTACCGGCGCTCCGCCGGCAGCCGGCTTAGGCGCCGCAGCAGGTTCCGCAGCTTTCGGCGCGCTCACCGGAGCAGCGGCAGGAACTGGCGCTTCAACGGCCGCAATCGCAGCTGCGATTTCTTGTCTGGCAGCCTCAACTTCACTGCGAGGACGGGACAGTTCGGCCAATGACTCTGAATCCACCGTAATAATGACAGCCGATTCAATTTCCGAAACATTTAAAATCTCTTTTTCCAGCGTTGCTTGATCCACTTTGGAGATGAAGTAGAGCGAGAACGAGCGGTCGAATTTCTCTTGCTCGATTTCTTGCACGGACGGAGTCGCTTTGACGATCTCGCCCATTCTCTCTAAGGCATCGAAAACCATATAGGCGCGTGCGGCTTTCAGCACACAGTTCTCATTCACGTTAACTTCAATATAAAAAACAAGGAAGCCCGCCTCAATCGATTGTTGAAGGATCGAAAATTGAAATTCATCTACTTCGATGCCTTTCACCGGCTCCTTAACCGCAGTCACCGCAGGCGCTTGAGCCGTTTTGTATTCGCCGGTCACAATCGACCGAAGAGAGGCGACGATCGAGGAAACGTCAGCCTTCCCCGTGCCCCCTTGAATGATGTCTTCAACCATAGATTCCAAAGAATCCAAACTTTTAAAGATACAATCGAAAATAAAGGAGTCCATTTCGATTTTACTGTTCCGAACCATGTCCAGAACGTTTTCCATCTCATGCGTCAGGGATGCGATATCTTCGAACCCCATGGTTGCGGACATCCCCTTCAGCGTATGTGCAGAACGAAAAATATTATGTACGATGCTAATATCTTGAGGGTTGCTTTCCAAACTTAGTAAGTTCTCATTCAAAGCTTGCAAGTGCTCTTTCGACTCATCGATAAACATGGATAAATATTGACTAAGTTCCAAAACCACACACCTCCAATAGAATCTTTCAAGTAACTTGCTTGCAGCATTCGATTAATTAAGGAGTTACACATTGCGCTAAGTGAGCAGCAATATTATGCTGAGGAAGCACATGCATGGCAGCCTGCATCTCAACAGCAGCTCTCGGCATCCCGTAAACAACACAAGTTTCTTCTGACTCGGCAATGGTCGTCTGTATACCGGATTGCCTTAAAGAAAGCATGCCTCTGGCTCCATCGCTTCCCATGCCCGTCATCAAGACAACGTGTCTCTTCAACTCACTCAGACAAAGCAGGGACTCAAACATGACATCCACAGAGGGGCGGTGGCCGGAACGCGGCTCGTCTTTGGTCAATCTAATTTTGTACGTTCTGTTTGCCTCTTTATGTACAATCATATGCCAGCCTCCCGGCGCTACATAAGCAGTTGCCGTCTTGAGCACGTCCCCCTCCGCTGCCTCGACAACTTGGATCTGAGAGACGTCATTCAAACGCTGCGCCAAAGACTTCGTGAAATTGGGCGGCATATGCTGAACAATCAGGATGGGAGCCGGAAATCCTGCAGGGATATTCGAGATTACTTGGTGCAGTGCCCGCGGTCCTCCTGTAGAAGTCCCGATTCCAACAATATGATCGAAAAACAGCGAGCCTTCCGTTGTCGTCTTCGGCACATCCGGCTGTCTGAAGAGGCCGGTTTTATTCATGGCAAGCGGCGCTTGTTTCCCTTTCGTTAACAACGGTGGCTGCCCAATGGGTTGGAATGATCTCAGCTTGGTTCGAACAGCCATTTGCAGTTTCTCATGTAGAAGCTGCTTTACTTTATATAAGTCCAAAGAAATGGAACCTGATGGCTTTCGAATAAAGTCGACAGCACCCCATTCAAGCGCTTTAATCGTTTCAACTGCCCCTTCCTCGGTTAGGGAGCTGAGCATAATGACCGGCGTTGGCTGCTCAGCCATAATGCGCTGCAAGGCATCCAATCCGTTCATTACGGGCATTTCTACATCCATCGTTACGGCATCCGGTCGCAGAAGCTTCACTTGTTCAATGGCTTCTTGACCGTTTTTAGCCGTTCCAATAATGTTATATTGAGGATTTTCTGAAATCAGATCGCTTATTATTCTTCGCATAAAGACGGAGTCGTCTACCACTAGTATGTTATATTGTGCCATGCTGTTTCCCTCCCTTTATGTCCTAATTCGACATAACTCGCGAAAATCCTATTTCAAAAGTCTCATCATTTTATTCAAAAAGCCTTTGACCCCGGAAGAAGGTGTCGAAATGACTCGATAGCCTTTGATATAATCGTCGACGAGTGAATGAAGACTTTTGGCAGCAGGCGAGTTAGGGAAAGCCAACGTAAACGGCACTTGCTTTTTGACAGCTTTGGAAACCGACGAATCGTCTTCCACAAAACCTAAGGTAGGAATCTGAATGCCCAAGAATTGATTCGCAACGAGAGCTATTTTGTCGGCAGTATGCTTGCCTTCTCTCCGATCCGTTACCCGGTTAATGATTAACTTGAAGGAAACATCATGTCCCATGGAATGAACCATTTTGATAATCGCATAGGCATCGGTGATGGAAGTCGGCTCCGGCGTCGTGACGACGAATGTTTCCTCCGCAGCAAGAATGAATTTCAAAGTTTCTTTCGAAAGCCCGGCACCCGTGTCAAAAATGATGAAGTCCACATATCCGTTGAGCTGCATAACCTGCTCGGCAAAATAATCCAGCTCTTCCTCCGTTAATCGCAGCAAATCGTTAAAACCGGATCCGCCGGCGATAAAATCCAGATTGTTCGAGCCCTTCTGAATAATTTCCCAGATGGTCTTTTCCTTTTTCAACAAGTGATACAAATTGTACTTAGATGAAACGCCCATAAGCACATCAATATTGGCCAGCCCGATATCAGCATCAAAGACAAGAACTTTGTAACCTTGGGATTGAAGCGCCAGTGCAAAGTTCAGCGTAACATTCGATTTCCCTACGCCGCCCTTTCCACTAGTCACGGTAATAATCCTGGTAGATTTTGTGCCTTTATCATTCTGAAGTTGAACCAGGTTCCGCAACCCTTCTGCTTGATCCTTCATGTTCTCGGTTCCTCCAATAACAAATCAATGATCTGCCACTCGTTCAATTCCGTAATATCATCCGGTACGTTTTGACCGTTGGTCACATACGAAATTTGAAGCGAAAATTCGTGAACGATATTCACAATCGCACCGTAAGAATCCGTTTCATCCATTTTGGTGAAAATGACTTTATCCAGCTTGAATTTGTTAAAATTGTTCGTTATCGCTCTCATATCTCGATACTTCGTCGTTAAGCTGAGAACTAGAATGGTCTCACTGTTCCCTTGTGTTCTAAGAAGGGAATTAAGCTCTGAGACATACATTTCATTTCGGAAATTGCGACCGGCTGTATCCATGAAAATGACGTCGCAATCTTCTAGGTTTTGAAAAGCTTTGATTAAATCTTGCGGCGAAAAGACGACTTCCAGCGGAACGTTCAAAATGGTGGCATACGTTTTTAATTGTTCAATAGCCGCAATCCGGTAAGTGTCTGAAGTAATGAAACCAACCTTGCGTTGATACTTGAGCACCTGTTCGGCGGCAAGCTTTGCAATGGTTGTCGTTTTACCGACACCGGTCGGACCGACAAAATGAACTACGCGCGTAGCCGGTGAAATTTTCTTACTGGCTTCTGAATGAAACATTTGTCCGAGTTTAGCTCTGACGATTTGAACTGCGTTTTCATCCGTGATCGGTTCATCGGCAAGTTGAAAGTCTGCAACCGTTTCGTCCATAATTTGACGAATCAGCTTTGGATCAACCTCTTGATCGAATAAGCGCTGCTCCAGCTTAAGCAGAGGCTCGGGGAGCGTGAACTCCTCGGATGCCTGCGTTAGCTTTCGCATCATTTCTTTCATCTGTTTGATTTCCTCTATGAGGTGCTCATCCTTTTGATAGCTGGGTCTGCTCGCTGCATTAACGGATGCTGGCGTATACGTCATCTGCGGTTGGGCAAATGTTGGCTGCGCCTCTGCAGCGGATCTTGCGGCGACAGGTTCTTTCGCTGCCGCCACTGCCGCCAGCACGTCCGGAACTTCCGGAAAGTCAGAAAGATGCTGCTCAGACTTAGAAACCTGAACTTGAGAAAGCACCGGCTGCTTCTGAGGCTGCAGCTGCGGAGCCGCCCTCGTCGGTTGCGGAGCTGAATTCGCATTCGCGTTATCAATGGCGGCAATGACTTCAATCTTTTTCTTGCCGAACATGCCAAGAAATCCGCCCGTACGGATTTCTTTCGTATTTAAAATAACCGCATCCTTACCTAAATCCGTACGAATCTTCTGCAACGCATCAGGCATGGAATCGACAACATATCTTTTTACTCTCATAGATTGACTACCCCCATGCTCTGAATTTCAACGCTAGGTTCTAATTCGCTATACGATAATACAGGGATATCCTGCAGCGTTCTTTCAAGAAGTTGTCTCAAATACATCCGAATCGTCGGCGACGTTAAAATAACAGGCTGCTGACCGGATTGAATTAATTTGGAAACTTGCTCGCTCACGCGATGATAAATAATTTGCGACGATGAAGGGTCAAGCGCTAAATAACTTCCTTGATCGGACTGCTGCACGGAATCAGCGATTTTTTTCTCTACAGACGGCCCTACAGTGATCACCTTCAAGGAGTCCCCTAACGATGTGAATTGCTGCGTGATCTGTCTGGATAAAGATTGTCTGACGTATTCCGTCAAGATTTCAGGATCCTTCGTATAGGATCCATAATCAGCAAGCGTCTCAAGGATCGTGACCAGATCGCGTACTGAAATTTTCTCTTTAAGCAGTTTGGCCAACACTTTCTGAACGTCTCCAATGGAGAGAACGGAAGGGATAAGATCATCAACAAGCGCTGGATAGGATTCACGCACATTATCGATGAGCGCCTTCGTTTCTTGACGTCCGAGAAGCTCGTGCGTATGTTTCTTAATAATTTCCGTTAAATGCGTAGCTACGACAGACGGAGGATCAACAACCGTGTAGCCTGACAACTCCGCTCTCTCTTTGGTCACTTCATCTATCCAGATGGCCGGTAAACCAAATGCAGGCTCCGTTGTTTCAATCCCTGCAATAGAGTCGTCATCAATCCCCGGACTCATGGCCAGATAATGATTGAGAAGTAGTTCGCCTCGAGCAACCGTGTTGCCTTTGATTTTGATGATATACTCGTTCGGACGCAGCTGAATATTGTCGCGAATCCGAATAACCGGTACGACGACTCCCAATTCAAGCGCGCATTGACGCCGAATTAGAATAATTCGGTCAAGCAAGTCTCCGCCTTGCTGCGTATCTGCCAGCGGAATCAAACCATAACCAAACTCAAACTCGATCGGATCAACTTGCAAGAGCGAGATCACACTTTCCGGACTGCGAACTTCCTCGATTTGCTGTTCTTCCACCAATTGTTCTTCCTTGATCGCTTGCCGTTCCAAATTCTTTTGCATCTTGTACCCTGCAAAAACGAGTAATCCTGCAATCGGGAACGTCGTAAACCAATGAATTGGCGTAAAAATGCCTAACATAACTAAAGTGCCTGCTACTATGTATAGGAGTTTAGGCTGGGCTGTTAATTGCTTCGTAACATCATGGCCTAAGTTGCCCTCGGACGATGCCCTGGTTACGATAATACCGGCAGCCGTGGAAATAAGCAGCGCTGGAATTTGCGAGACCAACCCGTCCCCAATCGTCAAGATTGAGAAGGTTTGCAAGGCTTTCGAGAAATCCATACCTTTCATCGTCATCCCGATAATAAAGCCGCCAATCAAATTGATGACGAGAATGACGATCCCTGCAATGGCATCCCCTTTTACGAACTTGCTCGCTCCGTCCATGGCGCCATAGAAGTCTGCTTCGCGTTCAATCTTTTGTCTGCGCTCCCGGGCTTGTACTTCATTGATTAAACCGGCGTTTAAATCGGCATCGATACTCATTTGTTTACCCGGCATCGCATCGAGCGTAAATCTTGCTGCGACTTCGGCAACGCGCTCAGAACCTTTGGTAATTACGATGAATTGAACTAAGACAAGGATAAGAAACACGACAAATCCCACGACGATATTGCCTTGAGCGACGAAAGAACCGAACGTTCTGACCACGTCACCTGCTTCTGCATGTGACAAAATGTTTCGCGTAGTAGAAACGTTAAGTGCCAATCGAAACAAAGTCGTAATCAGCAATAAGGATGGGAAAATAGAAAATTGCAGCGCTTCTTGCGTATTCATAGCAACCAAAATAACCATTAAAGCTATTGAGATATTAATGATTAGAAGAAAGTCCAACAAAGGGATTGGAATAGGTACAATCATCATTAAAACGATACCAATTATACCGATAAGAACGAATAAATCCTTGACTTTCACAAGATTGTACCTCCCTTCTTACTAATTCGTCTTGCCCTTCATTTTATATACATACGCCAATACTTCTGCGACAGCCTGGAACAGGTCGGCTGGAATGGACTCTCCGATTTCCACCTGTGCAAAGATCGCTCGAGCAAGTGGTTTATTTTCCATCGTCATGACACCGTTTTGCTTGGCAACTTCTTTGATTTTCAAAGCAACGTAGTCCGCGCCTTTCGCAATGACGGTTGGAGCTTGCATATTCGCGGAATCATATTTCAGAGCGACAGCGAAGTGGGTTGGATTCGTAATAATGACATCCGCTTTGGGAACTTCCTGCATCATCCGCTGCATCGCCATCTGACGCTGCTTGGCCCGGATCTTCCCTTTGATAAGTGGATCCCCTTCGCTCTTCTTATATTCGTCTTTAATGTCCTGCTTTGACATTTTAAGACTCTTCTCGTATTCATACTTTTGATAAATATAGTCAAAAATGGCAAGAACGATTAGAACTGCGCCTATTTTAATGCCCAACTTTAGCGTAACCGTAGCGATAAAAGAGAACGCGCTTTCCAATGGCGTATGACCCAAGCCGAGCAGCTTCGCTTTTTCCCCCATCAAAGTCGTATATACGACATAGCCGATAATGGTCATTTTCAAGGTAGACTTCAAAAAATCCATGACCGAGCGGAGAGAAAAAATTCGCTTAAATCCCTCTAAGGGGTTTATCTTGTTGAATTTCATCATCAAGGGTTCGCCGATAAACATAAATCCGATCTGTGCATAGTTCCCGATAAAAGCGATGAGAACAACAAGAAGAAAAATAGGCCCTAAAATAAACAACCCTTGTTTAAGCAGGTCTACGAAAAGAACCTGAACGTTGCCTGCGGTAACATCCATGGTCAGCTGATTCTCATACACATTTCTGAAAATGTTGATCATCTTTTCTTTCATGAAGCCGCCAAACATGATGAACGATAAGAACGTAAAGAGTAGAATGAGCGCCGCGGGCAAGTCCATGCTTTTGGCAACTTGCCCTTTCTTGCGTGCATCCTGCCTTTTCTTGGCCGTTGCAGGCTCCGTCTTCTCCCCAGCAAACCATTGCAAATCAAGTTGTAAACGCAGTTGTTGGGACACGGCTTTCCTCCTGCTTAAGGAGACGGTTGCTGTGTTCCGCTAATTAGCCCAAGCAACTTCTCCATGTTATCGAAAATGGTTGAGAATAAATATTGAAATTGCGAGATTAATTCCGGGAACAGAACAACGAGCAAGAAAAAACCGAGAATCATTTTGAGCGGCGCGCCAATGACGAAAATGTTAAATTGCGGAGCCACCCTCGTTAAGAGCCCCAGCCCTAAATCTGTCAAAAAAAGAGCTGCTACGATTGGAGCAGCGAGTTGAAAAGAAAGATAAAACATTTTGGTCAATGAGTGGAACAAAAAGTCTGAAATTTGACCGTTGTAAATGCGGGTAAACAACTGGTTGTCCAGCGGCACCCATTTGTAGCTATCCATAATGGCTCTAAGAAGATAGTGATGACCGTCGAAAGAAAGAAATAACAAAACGGCAATCATATACTTAAGGTTACCTAGCATCGGCGTTGAAGCCCCAGTCAAGGGGTCAATAACGCTTGCCATACTGAACCCGATCTGCATATCCATAAAAGAGCCGGCTGTTTGAACAACGGTAAAAAAGATATAGGCGAGAAAACCAAGTAAAATGCCGATGAGCATTTCACGAATAATCAAAAGAACATATTCACCATCCATGGGAATGGGCTTATCCAGCCCCATGCTCGCAAAAATCAGGAATGAGATGAATACGGATAGACCGATTTTGAACATCATGGGAACATTTTTTGAAGATAAAATCGGTACTACGACAAAGAATGATGTAATTCGACAAAAGATAAGCAAAAAAATAGGAATAGCCTGAAAAACCATTGTCATCGCGCTCACAACCTATCCAACGAATTTGTAAAGGTTGTTGAGTAAATTAAACGTAAAGTCAACCAACGTATTCATGATCCAAGGTCCGAAAATAAGGATGGAAAGCAGTACGGCCACAATTTTCGGAACAAAAGCCAACGTTTGCTCCTGGATCTGGGTTGTTGCTTGAAAAATACTAATGATCAGACCTACAACAAGTCCAATTACCAGCATAGGGGCGCTCGCTTTAAGCACCGTATAAACAGCCTCACCGGCAATTCGAATGACAAATTCCGAACCCATTCAGGAAACCTCCGATATCTTGATCGTCAACCATAGCTTAGGAGTAATGATCTCACCACAAGATACCAGCCATCTACCAGAATAAAAAGTAGAATCTTAAACGGTAATGAAATCATAACAGGCGGCAGCATCATCATTCCCATTGCCATCAACGTACTCGAAACGACCATGTCAATGACCAGGAACGGAATGAATATCATAAAACCCATTTGGAAAGCAGATTTCAATTCACTTATCGCATAAGCTGGAACTAAGGAAGTAATCGGAATATCTTCTACGCCTGTTGGTGCCTTTGCTTTGGAGTAATCTAGAAATAGCTTTAAATCCTTCTGACGCGTATGTTTAAACATAAACTGCTTCATTGGCAGTGCGGCTTTCTCAAAAGCCTGGGTCTGATTAATTTCCCCCTTTAAGTAGGGCTGAAGCGCCGCTTGATTCACTTCCCCTAAAGTAGGAGACATAATAAAAAAGGTTAAGAACAGAGCGAGTCCGATTAGAACCTGATTTGGCGGCATCTGCTGGGTCCCCAGCGATGTACGGACGAAACCAAGTACGATGACAATACGCGTAAAACTAGTCATTAGAATCAGGAACGATGGAGCAAGGCTCAAAACCGTTAGCAGAAGCAAAAGGGTTACGGTATTGGAAGATCCTCCGGCAGTCCCTCCGGTCCCAATATTAACATTCAATCCTGGAATCGGATTGTTAGGATCGACCTCGGCCGCTGATGCTGTTAAAGAAAGCAGGAACACAGAAACCAGCACAATCAGAAGTGTAAGAACTAATTTATTTCGTTTCATTCATCATTCAACCGATCTTTTTGTTTTTGATCAGAAAGCCACTCTTCCACATTTCGGTTACGGTTTGTTACACGCTGCAGCTTATCATGAAATACTTGCTGAAACGTTGAAGTAATCTCTACGTCTTCTTCGATGTCTTTCTTTTTCATCGGCAGCTTACTAATCCACTTGCTAACAGTTCCGAACCCCATTCGATCATCCTGAGAAGCTAGCATCAACTCAGAGATGTAAGCTACTTCATCGGCGTCATCGATTTTATCCAACAGTTGGATGTTATCTCCGACACCAACGACGAAGAGCGAATGGCCAATTTCAACGATTTGGATCGATTTATTTTGGCCTAAGGGAACGCCGCCTAAAGAACGAATCGAGTTCCCGAACATTGTTCCCTTATTTTTCTTAGCCACGTATCTAATAAGTACATAGAAAAGGAGAATAATTAAAATCAAGAAAAATATGACTTTAAAAATCATGCCAAGCGTTCCCGTTGGATCGGCAGTCGGGTAATCCGATGCTGGAAGACCTTGTCCAGGTTCTGTTTCAGCAAAGCTCACGGACTTTGTATACAACAAAGCCGTTAAACTTAGCATACCTGTTAGCAGTCGTTTCGAGTGGAGTCTTCTCATAGTCACTTCCCTTTCGGCTTATGCAAGACTCGACCGAAGAAGACGGCTTAACCCAGAGTCTTTTTAATTGCTTCAATGACGCGGTCTGCTTGGAAAGGCTTAACGATAAAGTCCTTTGCGCCGGCTTGGATCGCATCAATAACCATCGCTTGCTGACCCATCGCGGAACACATGATCACTTTTGCGTTAGGTTCGATTTTTTTAATTTCTTTTAGTGCTTGAATTCCGTCCATCTCCGGCATTGTAATATCCATTGTAATCAGGTCCGGTTTCAACTCTTTGTATTTCTCGATCGCTTGTGCGCCGTCATTCGCTTCTCCACAAACCTCGTAACCGTTTTTCGTTAAAATATCTCGAATCATCATTCTCATAAATGCAGCATCATCAACAATCAAAATACGGTTAGCCATGAATAAAGTCCCCCTAAAAAATTAAATTATTGTAACTTTTGAATTCGTTCCCATTGGTTGACAATGTCGGTTACTCGAACTCCAAAGTTTTCATCGATGACAACGACTTCACCCTTGGCAATCAGCTTATTATTCACTAAGATGTCTACCGGCTCACCTGCCAGCTTATCCAATTCGATAATCGATCCCTGGGACAATTCCAAGATATCTTTAATCACCTTGTGCGTTCTGCCTAATTCTACAGTTACCTTAAGAGGTATATCCAGTAGTAAATTTAGGTTCGTATCCTCCGCATGGCCTAATCCGCCTGTTTGCAAATTCCCAAACTGAACGGGCTGCACATTCACATTGCGGTTAGGCATCCCGCCGTACGCAGCAGGTTGCTGCCCATACATCGGTTGTTGCGGCGGATACATCGGCTGTCCCATCGGTGGCTGCATTGGCGGCTGCATAGGCTGCTGGTACATCGGCTGTTCATACACAGGCTGCTGTTGTTGTTGTTGATACATAGGTTGCTCATACATAGGTTGAGCAGCAGCAGGGGGCGGTGTATGTACTTCCTGTTTAGGAACAGATGAAGCCGCCGGTGCTTGCGCAGCAGGTGCAACTTCCATCGAAGAATCGGAATCTCCACCCATGAGGATCGACACCATTTCTTTGGCGAAAGGAACAGGCAATAACTGCATGATATTAGAATCAATAAGGTCGCCAATAATGAGTCGGAACGATATCTTTATAAATACGTCCTCGTCGGGTAGTTTTCCTTCTCCTTTCGACAAATTTAATATGTCGATTCCTGGAGGAGAGATATTGACAAATCGATTAAATATGGTAGACATCGACGTCGCCGAAGATCCCATCATTTGATTCATCGCTTCTTGCACGGCGCTAATATGAATTTCGCTCAGCGTTTCATCGCCGCCTGTACCGTCTCCACCCATCATTAAGTCAGCAATGACTTGGGCATCGCGCGTTTTGATCACCAGCAAGTTAATGCCGTCGAAGCCATCCACATAGTTGACATGCACAGCTACGTGCGGTTTTGGAAACTGCTCTTGCAGCTCTTCTTTACTGATAATGGAAACCATCGGCGTCGTGATATCGACTTTTTTACCAAGCAAAGTAGAAAGTGCAGTAGCTGCACTGCCAAATGTAATATTACCAATTTCACCAAGTGCGTCTTGTTCTAATGAAGATAAATAATCTTCAACTTGAGGAGGCCCTTGAAAAGAAGAGGCTGAACTATCTTCCGAAGATTGTCTCAACAAAGCATCGATCTCTTCCTGGGACAAATAATCTCTGTTATTCGTCATAATCTTCTTCTCCTTCATTTACGATATCTGTAATCTGTACAGCCATCTTTCCTTTTAAGGTACCAGGGCTTCCGAGATATTTCAGCTTCTCGCCCACTTTGACTTGAAGCGAATCTTCGACGGATTTTTGCAGCGGGATAACATCGCCGACCGTTAAGCCAAGAAAATCTCGAATTGAAATTTCCGACGAACCCAATTCTGCAATGAGAGGTAGCTTGGTTTTTTCCAAGCGGGATTGAAGTGCTTCCACTTCTTCAGGTGCTCTCGTCTTTTTCTGCGAAACAAACCAATGATGCACAGAAAGTCGAGGCATAATCGGTTCAATGACGACATGGGGAATACATAGATTAATCATCCCTGTCGTATCGCCAATTTTGGTACTCAGTGAGATCAGTGCGATTGTTTCATTGGGAGAAACAATTTGCATGAACTGTGGATTTGTTTCCAGTGCCTCTAATCTAGGCTGAATATCGATAACTGTTTTCCAAGCCTCTTGAAGGCTGTCGAACGCCCGGCTAAATATGCGTTCCATCACAATCGTTTCAATCTCCGTTAAAGCATTTATCTTCGTAGGTGTTGTCCCAGCCCCGCCCAACAATCGGTCTAACATCGCAAATGCAACATTGGGATGAACCTCAAGCACCATTCGACCCTCTAAAGGCTCCGCTTCAAAGATGTTCAAAATGGTCATTTTCGGGATCGAACGAATAAATTCATCGTAAGGCAGTTGTTCAACCTGAACTACATTAATTTGTACGAATGTGCGAAGCTGAGCTGAAAAATAAGTGGTTAAAAAGCGTGCAAAGTTTTCGTGAATCCTAGTTAAACTACGAATATGGTCTTTCGAGAAACGAACCGCTCTCTTGAAATCATAAGCTCTTACTTTCTTCGTTGTCTCTTCTTTTTTAAGTTCATCCGCATCCATTTCGCCAGAGGACAATGCCGCTAACAAGGCATCGATCTCATTTTGCGACAAAACATCAACCATTAGAGTCACCTCCTTTTAGCAAAATCAATAGCGAATTTATTGAAGCACTTTATCAGTTATCCAAATTTGTTTAATCTTGCCATCGTGAAGCAGCGGGTTTAATTTATTCATTAGCGTTGAAATTAAAGTATCCGACCCTTTGCTTCCTTCAATTTGTTCCTTTGTGAGATCGCCAAGTGTTTGTACGATTGTGCCCTTCACGGCCGAGTCCAACAAGCTGTCGAATTCGGTCTTGCCCTTGGAGTTCTCTAATTCAAAAGCGAAACTGATTTTAATAAAGTTCTGACTGCCTGATAAATTGGTCAAAACATCTTTGATGATTGCCGTGTTGGCTTTAACCGTTTCGGCGGAAGGCGGCTTCGTCGGTTTCACACTTGCCACAGCATCTTGCGCCTTCACCGCGGGATCGCTGGATTGATTGTTCTTCTCCATGAAATTCCATAAGACAAAAGCCGCAGTCAAAATCAACGTAATTGCAATTAAAATCGAAACAATCAGAATGAAAATTTTGTTCTTAAACAATTACGAACCCTCCGCATCCTTTGACATAATTGTCGCTCGCACCGAGCCAATTTCCTGCATGTAGGTCCGCACTAAGCTTACCACAACCTCTGCTTTTTCAAGAACTGTGATTTTTTTGCCTGTAGTCAATGTAATCATGGTGTCTGGCGTCTCTTCAATCAATTCAATCAAGATCGCATTAAGGACAATGGCTTTACCATTTAAACGAGTGAGAGAAATCATCTTTCTCCTCCTGCATCAGGATAAGGGGAGGCAGGCTCCCCTCTATCATTTATTCAACATTAACGTTTAAGATTTACAACCTCTTGAAGCACTTCGTCTGAAGTTGTGATAATACGGGAATTGGCTTGGAACCCGCGCTGCGCAATAATCATCTCTGTAAATTCACCAGTCAAATCTACGTTGGACATCTCCAGCTGACCGGAGATCAAAGTCCCTGTTCCCGTTGTCGTATCCCCTGGGGCTACTATGGCCAAAGCGCCCTCTGGGTTGGCATTTGCCGTCATCCGGTACAAATTGCCGCCAATTTTCTCAAGTCCCGAAGGGTTAACGACTTTAACGACACCGATTTTTTGCCCGGTTGCCACTGTCGCTCCTGTCGAATCAATCCCCATGATATCACCGTTTTGGGAGATGGAGAAAGAAACGATATCTTCCGGAATGACGATCGGCCCTGCCCCTTCAGCTCCCATAACATGAAGCCCTTCGGCATTAACAAGATTTCTTGAAGCGTCTAACGTAAAGTTACCCGATCTTGTCAAATAAGGCGCATCCGTTTGTTCGGTAGTTCCCACAGCGAAAAATCCATCTCCGTTAATGCGCAAGTCCGTAACTACATTCGTAGTCATCGCACTTCCTGCAGTATGTACGGTGTCGATCGCAGCCAAACTCACACCCAAACCAACTTGCTGGGCATTCACCCCGCCACGGTTCTCATCGGCTGCGCTTACGCCGGAAACCGTTTGGCTGAGAATGTCTTTGAACATAACACGGCTGCCTTTAAATCCGATCGTGTTTACATTTGCGATATTATTGCCGATAACATCTAATTTCGTTTGGAAACCACGCATACCTGAAACACCAGAGTATAAAGATCTTAACATCTTACTAGCCTCCTAATCGGATTAAAATACATCATTCATGAGCTGCTTCCATCGTTCCACAGCTCCAGGCTTCCTACGCGGTCGAGCCTGATTAAGAAGAAATAATCATTGCACTGTCTATCTGAGTGAAAACATGTTCATTCATCGCGTTTCCGTCAAGCGCCGTCACAACAGTCCGGTTAGGAACATTGACAATCAATGCATTCCCGCCAATAACCATCAGCGCATCTTTAGCTCCCTTTGCCGCAACCTTATCGATGGCCTGGCTAAGCTTATCCAGCTGCTCCGGTTTTAGCTGAATACCTCTCTCCTTCAGCCTGACCTCTGCATGATGACTGAAACGAACAAACTGCTCCTGAAGAAGTTTTTGAAAGGTCGGGTTGCCGGATACAGATGCCGGCTGCTGTACAGGCGTTCGTCTCGCAGACGCAGGAGAAACCGCATTAGGATACAACTGTCCTATGGATATTCTCTCTGTCATTGGCCTTCTCCAACATTCTCAATTTTCTTGAGTTTGTCCAGAGAGATTTCCGCTCCCTTCACATTGGCATATTGATTACCTTCTTTGAACGAGATGGAATCAACAACGCCAGACTTTTCAACCGTTGCTCCTGTAGAGTCCGCTTCATCCCAAGTGATCGATTTCCCGATCAAGCCTGAAACAAATCCAAGCGATTGCCGCATCAGCTTCATTTCACCGGCCATATTCGTCAACTGCTCTACGGAAGTGAATTGCGCCATCTGGGCGATAAATTCTTTATCTTGCAAAGGCTGTGTCGGATCTTGATTCTGAAGCTGGGTAATCAATATTTTCAGGAAATCATCTTTCCCTAATGTATTGTTGTCTTTTTCTTTTGTTTTTGTATTTTTCCCGGTATTTATTAAATCAGAAACGTTGCCTACAATCGGATTTGCTGCCATACTTTCACCTCCAACCGCTTCGCATAAACTGTACTTAAGCTGTTACATCAATGGAACTGTTGCCATGGACGGCAGGTCTTGCTTGTACAGCAGAATCAACTTGCTGTTCGAAATCAAGCGCGTCCACATCGTAGCCGCCAGACTCGTTCTTGTTTTGACGTTGCGATTGACCAAATGCTTGCTGTTGGCGTTGTTCCTGGAACAGACTGGATTGCATGTCTTGATTCTGAGTAACCTCCAGCTTCTCAACTTGCAAACCTTGCGTTTGAAGAGCTTGTCGCAGCTGCGGCAGTTGAGTTTCTAACATTTGCTTTGCCGCTAAGGAATCGGCTGCAAACAGGGCAACCAATTGGCCGTCATGCATCGATATTTTCACATCAACATGCCCTAAATTTTTGGGAAACAGGGACAGCTTGGCTTCGGAGAAACCGTCGGCCAAGGTAATTTTCATGTTCTTCAGCACATGCTCTGTCATCTCTTCAGCAAAATTAGAAGCATTCATCGTCGGAATGGCCGTTTTATCAACGGCTGTCGGAGCTTGCTGCGCTCTCTGCAGATCAGCAATCGTCACAACCGTATTCGCAGAGGATTCAGTTTCAGTCGGCAAATCGACTAAATTTGGCAATGCATCCGTCGATGCAGAAATGGAATCAACCTTCGGCGTAAGAAGAACATTCCTCATTGCAAGAAGCTCAAGCTTTGACTTGGCAGGTTGTACAACGGTCACTGCGTTCATGTCAAAGTTCTGTTCAGTCGCTTTTTTGCTGCCTGCTTTATGATGACTCATCAACTTGTCGGCAGTCACGGCTTCCTTTTTATTTCCTTTCAGCAGCCCCTCAGCGGCTTCTAGCGCACCAACAACCGTTGATCCTTCTTGAGCTAGATTCTTCAAGTTCGTCATCAATTCAGGCAATAATGGCTCGATGACATTCTGTAAATCTTGATTCAAGAATTTCACGATCGGATTGTCAGGCTGCTGTTTGGACAAAGAAACAAGCGAAAGCAGCGTATTCTGTGCTTGCAAGTTCGTAACCTCGGTTGCTTGAAGCTTTAAAGCGCCCGGAAAGGAAGCAGCAGGATTCGATTGAGCTCCGCCAAGCGTTTGCAGCAATTGCTCTGCGTCTTCAAACCACTTCTGAACCTTAGGATCTTGCAATAGCTGTTGAGCTAGTGCCGGATTGCTGTTCATCGCGTCTAAAACAACTTCAGCGAGCGGCTGTTCCTCCGGTTGCACATCCTGTGCCGCAGTTGCCTGCACCGGCGCCACCAGACTCTGAAGCATTTGGAGCAGCATGCTTAACGAAAGGGCCGGATCCGATGCGCTCGTACCGTCTTTCGACGAAGTAGTCGGAGACATCTGTCCATCCAAAACTTGGGTAAAGCCGTCTTTGGACGTTCCCCCTGTCGCAGCCGCTTTATTGTTCGAAGATGCAGCGGAAACTGCCGCAGGTGCTGTTTGCATTTGTACATCCACCTTTATATTTCACCTCCCTTCGTGACAACCATCCCCGTTACTGAACAAGTTTAGCTGAGATCGAAGCAGCGATTTCCTTATTCGCGTCCGATAATGCCGACATCACTTTGGAACGGGAAGCATTATCCATGCCGCTTAGAATAGCCAGCACTTTGTCAGGATTCGATTTGTTCATCTCGATCAGCACATTGGAAGCACTCTTAGGAGTCATATTGGCAAAAGTTTGACCTAAATCGGATTTGCTGACAGCGGTCGTTGCTTTCGCTGCGCTTCCCCCATTCGTTGCTAATCTTTCTTGCAAAGCAGCGATTTCCTTATCACGGACAGGAACAACATCTTTGAGTCCCATGGAAGCTTCCGCCGCTTTCGCAGCGTTCATTTTTTCAAGAATAGCTCCCCGGTTATCCGGCTTCATCATGGAGAAGACAAGCACCATTTCTTTCGGTGTAAGTGCTTCAATGATTGGAGCGGCTTTGCTCGGGGTCATTTTGGCATACATATTGGCCAGCTGAGTAATCTGATTCGTATACTCTTCTTCGGTTTGCGTCTTGTCTTTCAGCTTGTCTTCAAGTTCCGTGATTTTCGCCCCTGCATCTTTGAGCGATTGGTCCTTTTGTTCAGCAGACGATTCTGCTTTCTGCAAGGCCGCTTGAAGGTCCGCCACTTTGGCGTTAAGCTTCGTAATCTCATCATCTTTGGTCTTGATGTTTTGTTCAGGAGTCGTCTGCGTACCTGAGCTGCTTACAACGCTTTTTTCCTTAGGCGCAGGAACGATTGCCCCAATTACCGGTGTGTTATGCAATGCTTTCTGAATGCTGCTCTTGATGTCATAATCAAAGATCGACAACAACACGAAGAGCAGGACAGCCGTAAACACAAAGGGGATGACAAACCATATCAGAAACCGTTCCAGCGCACTATAAGATGCACCTTCCATGCTTGTATCGGCCATCTCCTAGTTCCTCCTTTACCTTCTCAATACGAGAGTCGTTTGAAACGGTTTGTTGCCATCTCATCCAGAGCGTCTTGCTCTTTTTTTGCAACAAAGGATTGAAATTGGCTGTATGCCTTTTCTCTGGCTTTCGTCCAAACCTTTTCATCGATCATTTTTTCGGAAAGATGCTCCTGCTTTTTGAGCACGACATGTTTCGCTTGCTGCACATCCTGATGCTTGCGCGCAATCTGCCGCTCAACATGATTCATATAAGTCTGCAGCATTAACATCTTGGCAATGGAGACCGAATCTTTGGAGGCCGTCACCATTTCTTGGTGAAGACTCTCTTTTTGCTCAAACAAGCCGCGTAAACTCGTTTCTTCATTCCTTAATTGACCCATTGCCTCAGACAAAATCCATTCTGCCTGTGTGCGTTCATTGTTTTTCAAATCGACAATTTGCTGGAAAGAATAACGAAAATGCATTCAGGACCCTCATCCCTTATAAAATTCGTGAATCAATCGCTCTTGAGCTTCTTCGTACGTCAGCTTTTCACTTGTTTTTTGCTTCGTGAAATCCCAAATAGCTTCAATATGATCCATGGCAACATCAATATTCGGATTAGAACCTTTTTGGTACGCCCCAATATTAATTAGATCTTCCGAATCTTTATATGTAGAGAGAAGTCGCTTTAGATGATCAGCAGCTTCCATATGTTCAGTAGGGACAATTTCTTTCATCACACGGCTTACACTGGATAGAACATCGATGGCCGGATAGTGACCTTTATTGGCGATACTGCGGTTCAGGACAATATGTCCATCGAGAATCCCCCGTACCGCATCGGCAATCGGCTCATTCATGTCATCGCCGTCAACAAGCACGGTATAAAAGGCCGTAATCGATCCTTTAGGCCCCGTGCCGGAACGCTCCAATAATCGCGGAAGCATGGCAAAAACCGATGGCGTGTAACCACGCGTTGCCGGTGGCTCCCCAACCGCAAGGCCGACTTCACGCTGTGCCATCGCGAACCGGGTGACGGAATCCATCATCATCATCACATTTAAGCCGCGATCTCGAAAATACTCGGCAATACTCGTTGCAATCATCGCACCTTTAATACGTATGAGCGCAGGCTGATCTGACGTGGCCACGATGACGACAGACCTTGCAAGTCCTTCAGGACCGAGATCTCTTTCGATAAAGTCCAAGACCTCTCTGCCCCGCTCACCGATTAGGGCAATAACATTAACATCCGCTGATGTATTGCGGGCAATCATTCCCATCAGGGTACTTTTTCCGACACCGGATCCGGCGAAAATGCCCACACGCTGACCTTTGCCGATCGTCAACAAACCATCGATACAGCGCACGCCTACGGAGATTGGATTGAGCACTCTAGGACGCGTAAGCGGATTGCCCGGCACATTATTGGTTGAATATTGAGCCATCCTGGAAGGCAGGAACGAGCCGTCCAACGGCTGTCCTAAACCGTCAAGCACTTTACCGAGCAGCTCGTGTCCAACTTGAACGGTTAGCGGCTTTCCGGTTCCAACAACATCACAGCCAGGTCCGATCGAATCCAAATCGCCAAGAGGCATCAAAATCACTTTATTGCTGCGGAAACCAACGACTTCGGCTTTCAATGGCTTATTGGATTTGTGCGGATAGATATAGCACAGATCGCCAATGCTTACATCCGGACCTTCTGACTCCACAGTCAAACCGATAACTTGCGTCACTTTGCCGTTAACTCGAATGGGGTCAATGGCATTCAGATGCTCTTTGTACTTATCAACTTTTGGCAGCGCACTGTTCATGTTCCTATTCCCTCGCTTTGAGTAGCCAACTGCTGAAGAGCGGATTTGATCTCTTTCAGCTGCGTATCGATTCTGGCATCAATGCTGCCAAAAGAAGAACGAATGACACATCCGCGGTCTTGTACCGTGGAATCCGGAATAATTTGCAGTTCAGCCTGTGAATCTATCGAAGTAAGGAGCTCTTCACGAGCATCTTGTATATATGCAAATTGTGACGGTGCAACGCACAGCGCAATGATTCCTTTTTCCCTTCTGCGTGATAGAACGCTCTGAATTAACTCTACCACCCATTCGGGGTTCAAAGTTAACTGCCTGCCGATCACTTTCTCAGCGATTGACGTACTAAGCTCTATCAAGAAAGGTTCCGATTCTTGAATGATTTGCTGCTTCAGCTTATAGGCTTGATCTAAAACACTTTGGGCTTCCGTTAGCATTTCACTGTATTCCTGTCTAAGCACTTCTTCAGCTTGAGCGATACCTTGCTGGTAGCCTTCTTCGAAGCCGGACTGTCTCGATAAGGCGACATGCTCTTCATCTTCTGCACGGCGCGTTGCCCACCAGGCATTGATTTCTTCATGCGTCTGTTCGCGAAGTGCCGAGCATTCCTGCATAGCCTGATGAATCTGCTCATTAGCAAAAGCTTCCGCGTCTTGAAGAATTTGATCCTTCATGCTCGTTGCTTCCGTTAATTCCTGCTGTTGTTCAGGAGTAAGCTGATCGCCGGACTCATGGTCCTCAGGAAGAAGATGAGCAGGCAAGGTCGATTCAACCAATTTCTTATCATCCAAGGCGTAATAAGCGAATGATTTAATGACATTAGACAATAATATCGTCTCCTCCACCACGTGCAATGATGATTTCACCTGATTCCTCTAGGCGGCGGATTGTAGCAACAATTCTGGTTTGAGCTTCCTCAACGTCACGCAAACGAACCGGACCCATAAATTCCATTTCTTCCTTGAACGTTTCGGCCATGCGTTTGGACATATTTTTGAATAGAACATCACGAACTTCCTCACTCGCAACTTTAAGCGCAAGCTGCAGATCGGCATTCTCGATATCACGAATGATGCGCTGAATGGAACGATTGTCAATATTGACAATGTCTTCGAAGACAAACATCCGTTTCTTGATTTCTTCCGCAAGTTCGGGATCTTGAATTTCCAACGAATCGAGAATCGTACGCTCTGTCCCCCTGTCAACACCATTCAAGATTTGAACGATAGATGCAATACCTCCGGCATTTGTATAATCCTGAGTAACCGTAGACGATAGCTTCTGTTCAAGCACACGTTCCACTTGGCTAATGACTTCCGGTGAAGTGCTGTCCATCAGTGCAATTCGTTTGGCGACGTCCGCTTGTTTCTCTTGCGGCAATGAAGACAAGATAATTGAAGCCTGATCGGCTTGTAAGTAAGACAACACAAGTGCAATCGTCTGCGAATTCTCATTTTGAATAAAGTTGAGAATTTGAGCAGGGTCTGCTTTTCTCGCAAAGTCGAACGGCCTTACTTGCAGCGTAGCTGTCAAGCGATTTATGATATCGAGCGCTTTCTGTGAACCGAGCGCTTTCTCCAAAATATCTTTGGCGTAAGCAATACCGCCTTGAGAAATGAACTCTTGCGCTAAGCAGATTTGATGAAACTCAGACAAGATTGATTCTTTCTCGTAGGAATCCACTTTCCTAACATTCGCAATCTCTAGTGTTAACTGCTCAATTTCTTCTTCACGCAAATGCTTGAATATTTGAGCGGACACCTCAGGGCCTAAACTGATTAAAAGAATGGCTGCCTTTTGTCGTCCGGTTAACCCGTTTAGAGCAGCTTTGGCCATACAAGCGCACCTCTATTCGTCTACTAACCAAGTGCGAAGCAGATTAACAAACTCCTCTGGTCGCTTTTTCGCAAGTGTTTCCAACTGCTTACGTACTTGATTGTCATTTGTTACATTTTCAATATCGATCGTTGGAAGCTCCGCTTTGCTGGCAGCCATGTTCAGATCTTGATCCATCAAGTTCTGCTGAGCCGCTTTTCTGCGTTTTCTAATTGCAAATCCTGCAATCACACCGATTGCTAACGCCGCAAGCGCCAAACCAGCATAAGTCAAGTATGTAGTCGTCTTGGAAACGGACAAATCCGCAGGTCTTGCAAAAGAATGAGCAAGAACGGTAACTTTTTTCTGCAATTCATCGTCTGTATATGTAACTTTATTATCTGCAAGTGCTGTCCTTACGATATTGACTAAAGCATTTTGCACGGCAGTTTTCGTTTCCGCTGTCAATGAGTTCGGATCATCTTTAACCGGCGGTTCGATTCCAACGTTAATGCTTAAGTCTTTCACTACGTATGGCGTAGAAACAATGTCGTTCGTAATGCGATTGACTTCGTAATTGACGGTTTTACTGTTCTTCTCGGTGTTGGATTTCCCGGAATTGGATGATCCCGGATATCCAGGAACGTCTGTCGTGCCCGTACCAGGCACACCGCCTGTATCCGCTCCGTTATTTTGGTAAGATTCGCTAGCTTCCTGCAGTGAAATTTCCAAACCTTTTTGGTCTACTTGATTTGGCGCAGAGACAAGCTTTTCCTGGCTCTTCTTTTGATCGAAGTTCATGGTTGAGAATACACTCACATTCACTTTATCCCGGCCAAACATCGTACCCAGCATGTTCGTAATATTTTTCTGCAGATCCTTTTGAAACTTATCGTTAATGTCGGACTGGCTCGTTACCAGGCTTGAAGAAGATTGACCGCCCGCTTTGGAAGAAACCAAGCTTTGTCCGTACTGGTCTGAAATCGTGATGTTTTCAATCGGAAGATTCTTAATGCTGTGTGAAACCAAGTTATAGATCGTATCAATTTTCCCTTGATCCAAGCTGTAGCCTTGTTTCATTTGCAGGACAACGGATGCTGTCGCCTTCTCTGCCTGCTGCTGTAAGAACGGCCCTTCTTCCGGGAGGGAGATCAGAACTTTTGAACCGGCAATCGCCTGATTGGAATTGATCAATTGCTGCAGCTCGCCTTGAATCGCGTTCAAGTATTTTACTTTAAATTCGTTATCCGTAATACCAAATGAACTGCTGCTGCTAAAAGCACCGAAACCAAGGGAACCGTTTTTATTCAACCCTTGTGATTCCACACCCAGTTTCACGTTTGCAACTTCACTTGTCGGGACTTCGATGCTTTTACCATCAGCACTAAGCTTATATGGAATCTTAGCTGTATCCAGATAACCCTTGATTGCTGCCGCATCGCTAGGCTGCAGTTCAGTAAATGCTAAGGAGTACTCCGTTTTAGATAAATTCACACTAATAATTGCCGCAGTAAGAATCAGAAGGACAACCGTTGCGATAAAAGTAATTTTTGTTGCTCTACTATATCGATTCCAATACTGCTTAACTTTTTCCCAGTACTGGAGGAGATTCTCGTTCACTCTGTCACCCCATCGAACCAAAGTTTTAGCAGCACCTAATTAATTACAGCTGCATTCTCATCATTTCTTGGTAAGCTTCTAGGACTTTATTTCTAACTTGTACGGTAAGTTCCAGTCCTAACGACGCTTTCTCCGAGGCAATTGTCAATTGATGGACATCGGAAAGCTCTCCTTTGATGAAACTCTGATTCAATTGATCAACTTGTTGTTGTTGGACATTTAAATTTGTAATGGCTTCATTGAGGAAAGAACCGAATCGTTTACCAAGGTCCGCAGCCCCTTCGCCAGAGTTGTCTTTGGGCTGAACCGAACTCGTGATATTCAGTGGACTATAACTAATTTTGTCAATCATGCTGCAACCTCCCGTACGGATTATCTACCAATCTCTAATGCTTTCGTTATCATCGCTTTACTGGCATTCAGTGCAGTAACGTTCGCTTCATACGATCTTGTCGCTGAAATCATATCAACCATCTCTTTGAGCACATCGACATTGGGCATGTAAACAAATCCATTTGCGTCTGCATCAGGATGCGATGGGTTATATACTTGTTTAAGCGGCGACTGGTCCTCAAAAATTTTATTAACACGCACGCCCTCGCCTGTCCCATCCGCCATAGCCGATTGCAAGGACTGCGCAAAACTCGGTTGCGATTTCGTCTCAAAAGAAACTAACTTTCTCGTATAAGGAACCCACTTGCCATCTACAAACTTAGCACGCGTTGTATCTGCATTCGCAATGTTAGAAGAGACGACATCCATTCTTAAGCGCTGTGCAGTGAGTGCCGATGAACTGATGTCAAAACCGTTTGTAAGCCTCATTAGTTATTACTTCCCTCCTAAGACTGTGCGCATTTTCTTGAATTCGCTGTTCATTTGTTGAATCATCGTATTGTATTTCAATTGATTTTTAGCCATTAATGACATCTCATAGTCCATATCGACATTGTTCATATTATTGTTAATCGCTGTCGATTCGTCGGTTTTTATTTCAGAATTCGGCAAATTTGTCGATTTGCCTATAAAGAAATGCCTAGGGTCTGTCCGATAACCTTCTATAGAGGGCGTTGATGAATTCATCTCTCCTTGCAAAAGCTCTTCAAACAAGACATCTGAACGCTTGAAGTAAGGAGTATCCACATTGGCGACGTTATTCGCTGTTACTTTTTGTCTAAGTGTCGAGGCATCGAGCGAGCGCTCCATCAAGTTCCAACTAGGCTTGTCTAACAAAGACACACACGTTACCCCCTTTCAATAGAGTATTCGAGACTTATACTTCCACATAGTAAGTAAGTATTCCTTCTTGTTTCGACAATATTTTCAAAAAATGATTCGAAATAGTTCCTTATTGTAGAATTTTGTAAACTCTACCCCCCTCTAATCATCTAAGATATTAGCTTAAGTTACAATAAGAAAAAAGCCCTATCTTTTAACCGGATAGGACTTTCTAATCGGATCAGAGCTATAGTTTTGTCTTCTGCTGTTCGATGCTTTGGATCAATTGTTCATTTAAAATTCGGATATAAGTGCCTTTCATACCAAGCGAACGCGTCTCAATAACTCCGGCACTTTCCAGCTTGCGAAGCGCATTCACAATAACCGAACGAGTGATGCCGACTCTGTCAGCAATTTTGCTCGCGACTAAAAGACCTTCTTTGCCGTCCAGTTCCTCGAATATATGTTCCACTGCTTCCATCTCGCTAAATGACAAGGAACCAATGGCTACTTGAACGACCGCTTTGCTTCTTGCCTCTTCTTCTATTTCTTCCGCACGTTCCCTTAATATTTCCATGGCGATTACTGTTGAACCGTATTCAGCCAAAATGAGATCGTCATCAATAAAGATGCCTTCATTGCGGCTTAAAATCAGAGTCCCTAAGCGGTCGCCGCCGCCAATAATCGGAACCAGTGTCGTATGGGTATACGGGAACATATCCTTCATTTGCTCCGTGTAGTAAAAATACGGGCTGTTCGGCTCCGAAGTTGACGTGGTTTCCTCTATTTTAAGCAGCAGATTATTGGACTCCGATGGGAATCTCCGTTCAAGCAATATTGCCTGGTTCATTTCAGGAGAAATGGGATCGTTCGTTGTGGCATAGCCTAGAATTTTCCCTTTGCGGCTCACCACATAAATATTCGCAATCACAATATCGCGAAGCACTTCTGCCATATCCATAAAGCTAACCGCGTTTCCTGCTTCTTTTTGCAGCAAGCGATTTAGCCTTCTTGTTTTGTTTAGTAAACTCATGTAACTGCCTCCTACTTACATTACCATGCAATCGTTCGTTATAAAATATATTGACTTAAATCTCTATTTTGAACAATACCGCTCAACTTTTCGCGCACATACTCCGGATTAATCACAAAGGATTCCAATGTAATTTCAGGTGCTTCAAAGGAAAGGTCCTCAAGCAATTTCTCCAAGATCGTATGCAAGCGGCGAGCTCCGATATTTTCCGTGTTCTGATTAACTTCAACCGCGATGCGGGCTATTTCATGAATAGCTTCCTCTGCGAACTCAACTGTTATACCTTCGGTTTGCAACAAAGCTGTATACTGCTTGGTCAGCGCATTTTTGGGTTCTTGCAGGATGGAAACGAAATCCTCGAGCGTTAAATCACTGAGCTCAACCCGAATCGGAAAACGCCCCTGAAGCTCTGGGATTAAATCCGACGGCTTAGCGATATGGAAAGCCCCTGCACCGATGAATAAGACATAATCCGTCTTCACAGGCCCGTATTTCGTTACAACGGTAGAACCTTCAACGATCGGCAGAATGTCGCGCTGTACGCCTTCTCTGGAGACGTCAGGGCCGCTTCCGCCGCGGGAGCTGCTGGCCACTTTGTCGATTTCATCGATAAAAATAATGCCGGACTGCTCTGCGCGATGAATGGACTCTTGAATGACATCATCCATATCAATCAATTTCTGCGCTTCTTCCTGCGTCAGAACTTTTCTGGCTTCTTTCACGGGAAGCTTGCGTTTCTTCATCTTCTTCGGCATGAGATTGCCGAACATTTCTTGCATATTCATGCCGGCTTGCTCGTTACCTTGCCCTGCGAGCATATCCAGCATAGACGGCGATGAATCTTCCACTTCGATTTCCACGATTTCATTTTCTAATTTACCACTAGTCAATTGATCTGCGATTTGGGTCCTTTTAGACGTGAGATTTGGGTCAGGCGTGCTTTCTTCCTGCTCGGGTTGATTCTGGCCGCCAAACAACATTTCAAACGGATTGCGCTGCGTTTTGGAGCGTGAAGGGCTCGGCGCAAGCAAAGAAACAATTCGCTCGTTAGCGAGCTTCTCTGCGCGGTCCTTTACCGTTTCCATTCGCTCGGATTTCACCATGCGTATCGAAGTTTCAATCAAATCTCTGACCATCGACTCGACGTCGCGGCCGACATAGCCAACTTCAGTGAATTTGGTTGCTTCTACTTTGATAAACGGCGCTCCGACCAGCTTCGCCAATCTGCGGGCAATTTCCGTTTTCCCAACGCCGGTTGGCCCGATCATCAAAATATTTTTGGGAACAATCTCATCCCTAATGGCTTCATCCACTAAATTTCTCCGATAACGATTCCGCAAAGCAATAGCGACTGATTTCTTTGCTTTCTTCTGACCTACAATGTATCGATCCAGTTCCTGGACAATTTGTTTAGGTGTAAGGGAGCTGTTTGCCATTCGGGTACCCTCCTAAAAAAGTGCGAAATGATATTCACTTACTCAATTTCTTCGACAATAATGTTATGGTTCGTGAAGACGCAAATTTCAGCGGCCGTCGTAAGTGCAGCATGCGCAATTTCTTTGGCGCTCAACGTTGGCGCATGGCGATGCAGCGCTCTTCCCGCTGCCAACGCAAAGCTGCCCCCAGAACCAATGGCCAAGATGCCATCGTCCGGTTCGATAATTTCCCCATTGCCCGAAAGCAGCAATAAACCGGTAGCGTCCATCACGATCATCATAGCTTCCAACCGTCGCAATACACGATCTTGACGCCAATCCTTCGTAAGCTCGACCGCAGCACGCTGTAAATTGCCATGGTGTTCTTCCAACTTGCCTTCAAATTTCTCAAAAAGGGTAATCGCGTCGGCTACGGAACCTGCGAAACCTGCGATCACTTTCCCTCTATGTAAACGCCTTACTTTTTTGGCACTGTTTTTCATAATCATACTGTTTCCAAAGGTTACTTGCCCGTCTCCGGCAATTGCACCTTTACCTTCATGACGAATGGCAAAAATCGTAGTCGCATGGAATGTCGCTTGACTAGCATCCATCTCTTCTCACCCCTCCAATGGAATCATACACCGTAAGAACTTATCTTTGTGTTGGTTTCGGTCTAATAAAAAGAGATAAACCTCTAGCGAGGTCAATATCGAAATAAAGACCGCATCTAGAGGTACATGTATGAGTAAACGATTGAGTAATAATTCAAAACATTATTATAGTAACACAGTGTACAGTGTCTTTACAACTATTCTGCAATTGTTTTCGAAAAATTCTGAATACTTTCCAACGCTCGGTTAGCCAGCTTCTCGTATTTCTCTTTTTTATTCCTGATTCTTTCCGGCAGTTGCGGAAGTAATCCGAAATTTGCATTCATCGGTTGAAAATGTTTAAAGTCAGCCGTCGTAATGTAATGAGCCATGCTGCCTAGCGTCGTTTCCTCAGGAAGCACCAGGCAAGACTGCCCCTTCGCTAACCGTCCGGCGTTAAGACCTGCAATTAACCCGGAGGCAGCTGATTCCACGTAGCCTTCCACGCCCGTCATTTGTCCTGCAAAAAACAGATTTTCGCGACGTTTGTACTGATACGTTGGCTCAAGAAGCTTCGGCGAATTAATAAATGTGTTGCGATGCATGACGCCGTAACGGACGAATTCGGCTTGTTCCAAACCGGGAATCAAAGACAGAACCCGCTTCTGCTCGCCCCATTTCAAATGCGTTTGGAAACCAACCAGGTTATACAAGGTTCCCGCGGCATTATCTTGACGAAGCTGTACGACAGCGTGCGGCAGCTTTCCTGTGTGCGGGTTAATCAGTCCTACCGGCTTCATCGGCCCGAACAAGACCGTTTGCCTGCCGCGCTTTGCCATTACCTCTAGCGGCATACAGCCTTCGAAGTAAATCTCTTTCTCAAAATCCTTAAGTTCTGCCACTTCAGCAGTAATTAAGGCCTCATAGAAAACATTGAACTCCTCTTCCGTCATCGGACAGTTCAGGTAAGCCGCTTCGCCTTTGTCGTAACGGGAAGCCAGATAAACTTTGTTCATGTCGATGGAATCTTTCTCCACGATCGGGGCTGCCGCATCGTAGAAGTATAAGTATTCCTCGCCCATCAATTCTTTCAGTTGGGCAGACAAATCCGGCGAAGTCAGCGGGCCTGAAGCGACAACGGTAATGCCTTCCGGCAAAACTTGAACTTCCTCATTCATAACCTCAATGAGCGGATGATTCCGCAGCGTCTGGGTCACGGCTTGAGAGAAGCCATCCCGGTCGACGGCCAAAGCCCCACCTGCCGGCACCGCATGCCGGTCAGCGCAGGAGAGAATTAAAGAGTCCATGTGTCTCATTTCTTCTTTCAGTACGCCGACCGCATTGGTCAATCCATTCGAACGCAGAGAGTTGCTGCAAACTAGCTCCGCGAATTGATCCGTAATGTGAGCAGGCGTTTTACGGACATTTCGCATTTCGTATAAAGTAACAGGCACACCTTGACGTGCAATCTGCCAGGCTGCTTCACTTCCAGCGAGTCCTGCACCGATGACTGTTACTCTTGGGTATTCTGGCAAAATCGGACACCTCTAATCTTTCATATCTTCGTTTTGATCTTCATTGACTTCTTCTTTATGGTCGCATTTCGTACATTGCATGCTTAGGCCGTTCTTGCTTCTTTTCTCGATCATCATCGAGCTGCAAACCGGACAAGGCTTGTTAACCGGCTTATCCCAGGAGACGAAATCACAGGTTGGATATTGATCGCAACCATAGAAGACCCGGCCCTTCTTACTTCTGCGCTCGACAATTTTGCCTGTATGGCAGCTTGGGCATGTGACGCCGATATCTTTAATGATCGGCTTCGTATTGCGGCAATCCGGGAACCCGGAGCAGGCAAGGAACTTGCCGAAGCGTCCCATTTTATAGACAAGATGTTTCCCGCATTTCTCGCAGATTTCGTCGGACACTTCATCCTGAATCTCGATCTCTTTCATTTCCTCTTCAGCGAATTCAAGCCGCTTTTCAAAGGATGTATAGAAAGTATCCAGGACTCTGACCCAATCCTCTTTCCCTTCTTCTACAAAATCAAGTTCCTCTTCCATATGGGCTGTGAACTCAATATCGAGAATTTCAGGGAAGAACTCCTGCATCAATTGGATAACTAGCTCGCCTAACTCGGTAGGGATGAACTTCTTCTCTTCAATCGCCACATAGCCGCGTTTCTGGATCGTCTCCAGCGTCGGAGCATACGTACTTGGCCGACCGATGCCCATTTCCTCAAGCGCCCTTACTAAACGGGCTTCTGTATACCGCGGAGGCGGTTGAGTAAAGTGCTGCTTAGGGTCAACGCTTTGTTTGTCCAAAGCATCTCCCTTAGACAATGGCGGAAGCAATTTATCCTCTTCAGTCGTCCCGTCATCATTACTCTCCACATACACCTTCATAAAGCCCGGGAATTTCATCTTCGAGCCGTTTGCCCGGAAAACCGTGTCGCCGGCCGTCAAATCGATCGTCATCGTGTCTAATATAGCGGAAGACATCTGACTGGCAACAAACCGGTCCCATACCAGCTTGTAGAGTCGAAATTGATCTCTGCTGAGGAACTCTTTTAGCTGATCTGGCTCGCGAAGTACGGATGTAGGCCTGATGCCTTCATGCGCGTCTTGGGCGTTAGCATTCTTCTTCGTGTAAACACGGGGCGTTTCCGGATAGAAAGCTGCTCCATATTTCGTTAAAATATATTCTTTCGCTTCCTCTTGAGCAACCGGCGAGATTCGTGTGGAATCCGTACGCATATATGTGATTAGACCAACGGTTCCTTCTTTCCCCAAGTCTATTCCTTCATATAATTGCTGCGCCACAGACATCGTTTTGGATGCTCTGAAATTCAGTTTACGGGCAGCTTCCTGCTGCATGGAGCTCGTAATGAAAGGAGGAGACGGGTTGCGCCCCCGCTCTTTCTCCTTCACTTCTTTCACCGTAAATTTCCCGGTGCCCATCGCAGCTAGAACCTGGTCAACATCGTCCTTCGAATGCAGTTCCTTCTTCTCGCCGTTTATGCTGTGATATTTGGCTTCGAATACCGTTTTGCCTGCGTCGAGGAGGACCGTTATGGACCAGTACTCTTCAGGCTCAAATGCTTTAATCTCATTCTCGCGGTCTTGAATCAGTTTAACCGCTACGGACTGCACGCGGCCTGCCGATAAGCCTTTCTTTACTTTTTTCCAAAGCAGCGGGCTTATCTTGTAACCAACTAGCCGATCCAATATCCGCCGGGCTTGCTGCGCGTTAACGAGATCCTGATTAATGCGGCGTGGCGTTTTGAAAGCGTCCTTCACGGCATCTTTCGTAATTTCATTAAATACTACGCGGCACAGCTCATCGGAGCCAACGTCCAAATAATGCGCCAGGTGCCAGGCAATCGCTTCCCCTTCACGATCCGGGTCAGCCGCCAGATATATTTTTTTAACTTTTTTACTCGCATCTTTTAACTCTTTTAATATAGAACCTTTACCACGGATAGTTATGTATTTAGGCTCGAAGTTACGATCTACTTCTACGCCAATTTGGCTTTTCGGAAGGTCGCGAATATGACCCATCGAGGCTTTTACGATAAATTTGCTGCCTAAATACTTGCCGATGGTTTTGGCTTTTGCTGGTGACTCCACAATGACTAAAGAATCCGCCATGGATCGTCCTTCCTCCCCTCTTGATTTCAAGGTTAAGTCTATTGGCGAGAAGAAAAACTTCTTGAATAGCCTATGCTTGGATGTAGGTAGAACCTGGAAGCTGTTTAATCGCCTTTTTCATTAGTAAAGATAACAGAACTGCATGCAAATGTCCAAACGTAAATTGTCCGCCATCCAATAAGGCGTCAATCGAAACAGGTTCATTCGACAGTTTTCGAAAAATTTCGTCTTCCTCGTCGGTCAATGTATAGGATGCCAGAGGCTTCATTATCGCCCGTTTCTCGTCTGAACTGATCATATAGTTATAGTCTTCTACAATCTCTTCAACACGGGTTACCAGCTTGGCGCCTTCTTTCAAAAGCTTATGAACGCCGCTGCTCAGACGGGAATCGATCGGTCCCGGAACAGCGAAAACATCCCTTGATTCCTCGAGAGCGAACTCAACTGTAATCAGCGATCCGCTGTCCTCAGCAGCTTCCACGACCGTAACACCCAGCGACAAGCCCGCAATGATGCGGTTTCGCTGCGGAAACATGCCCGGCCTCATCCCTGTGCCAATCGGGTATTCCGAAATGATAGCCCCTTCTCGCTCAATATGACGAAATAATAAAGCATTCTCACGCGGGTATATTTGATTGATCGCGCAGCCAAGCACGGCTACCGTCTTCGACTTTCCCTGCAATGCGCCGATATGGGCTTTGCTGTCAATGCCTTTGGCAAGGCCGCTGACAATGCCGAATCCAGCTCTGGAAAGTGCGGCCGCCCACTCCTCGGCAATTTTTTTGCCATATATCGTGGGGGTTCGGGTTCCGACCATACCGAGAAGTCGTCCATTCAAAAAAGCCGGACTTCCCTTCACATACAGCACCCAAGGCGGCTGAGCGATTTCTTTCAATATGTGCGGGTACGCTTCATCCAAAATCGTAACAATTTGAATGGATTGCTTCATATATACGTGCAGCCTTTCCTCGATGAAAACACGTGTAAACCGCGAGGAAATCAGTTCAGCTACGGAGGCTCGTATGCCTTGGGAGGAAATCTCTGCCGCCGAGAGCTCCAACAATACTTGAGGCTCAGGGAAACGGCTTACGAGCTGAAGCATCGTTTTCCAACCGATCCCTTCCAGCTCGTGGAGACCAAATAAAATGAATCGATTATCCATAAGTATATACACTCCTTACTCGAATGACAAATCTTTGCAAAGCTAGAAAAAGAAAAAACCTCCCAAATCCCTATGAAAGGGAAATGGAAGGTTGCTTACCTTCGACAGAAAAAACTATTTTTTTGTGATTACTTTGTCGAGCATGCCTTTTTCTTCAAGGACGCTAACAAGTGTTGAACCCATTTCAGATGGAGTAGCCGCTACGCGGATTCCGCATCTTTCCATCGTTGCAACTTTCTCAGCCGCCGTACCTTTACCACCGGAAATAATCGCACCGGCATGGCCCATACGTTTTCCTGGAGGCGCAGTTTTACCGCCGATAAAGCCAACAACCGGCTTCGTCATGTTTGCAGCAACCCACTCAGCCGCTTCTTCTTCTGCCGTTCCGCCGATCTCACCGATCATGATAACCGCATAAGTGTCAGGATCTTCATTGAAACGTTTGAGGATATCGATAAACTCGGAGCCTTTAACAGGGTCTCCGCCGATACCGACTGCGGAGGATTGTCCGATTCCGCGAGTTGTCAATTGGTGAACCGCTTCGTAAGTCAATGTTCCGGAACGGGATACAACACCTACGTGACCTGGCGTGTGGATGTAACCAGGCATGATGCCGATTTTGCACTCGCCTGGCGTGATAACGCCCGGGCAGTTTGGTCCGATCAGAACGGTTCTTTTGCCTTCCATGTAACGTTTCACGTTAACCATGTCAAGAACAGGGATACCTTCTGTAATACAGATAACAAGATCCAGATCAGCGTCAACGGCTTCGATAATGGATTCTGCGGCAAATGCAGGTGGAACATAAATAACGGATGCCGTAGCACCAGTTGCATTTTTCGCTTCGATAACTGTGTTAAAAACCGGAAGTTGAACTAATTCGCCATTTTCCAGTGTGATGTCTACTGTTGTTCCGCCTTTACCTGGGGTTACGCCACCAACCATTTGTGTGCCGTATTCAAGACCGCCTTTGGTATGAAACAAACCCGTAGCGCCGGTAATCCCTTGAGTAATGACTTTTGTATGTTTATTGACCAAAATACTCATGATCTTTTGTTCACATCCCCTATATTATTTAAAACCGCACGGGTTTAATTATTTCACAAGTGCAACGATTTTTTGAGCGCCGTCTGCCATGGAATCAGCAGCAACAATGTTCAAGCCGGATTCGTTAAGAATCTTTTTGCCAAGTTCCACGTTTGTTCCTTCAAGACGAACAACAAGCGGACGGGATAGACCCAGTTCTCTAGCCGCGGCAACAACGCCGTCAGCAATAACGTCACAACGCATGATACCGCCGAAGATGTTAACGAAGATCCCTTTAACTTGATCATCGGACAGGATGATTTTGAATGCTTCCGTAACTTTCTCTTTCGTAGCACCGCCCCCTACGTCAAGGAAGTTAGCAGGGTCTCCGCCGTAGTGCTTGATGATGTCCATAGTAGCCATCGCAAGTCCTGCGCCGTTAACCATACAACCGATGTTGCCATCAAGAGCGATATAGCTCAGGTCATACTTGGAAGCTTGGATTTCTTTAGCATCTTCTTCTTCAAGGTCGCGAAGAGCAACGATATCCTTGTGACGGAAAAGAGCGTTGGAATCAAAGTTTAGTTTGGCATCAAGAGCCATAACATCCCCAGAACCTGTAACAACCAATGGGTTGATTTCGGCAATGGAAGCGTCTTTCTCTACGAATGCTTTATAAAGAGCGAGCATGAACTTAACTGCTTTGTTAACCAGCTCGTTAGGAATGTTAATGGAGTAAGCCAGTCTGCGTGCTTGGAAAGCTTGAAGACCAATTGCAGGATCCACAACTTCTTTGAAAATTTTCTCAGGAGAATGTTCAGCTACTTCTTCAATCTCCGTACCGCCCTCTTCAGACGCCATCAAAACGACGCTGCCTGTTGCACGGTCAACAACAACACCAACATAATATTCTTTTTTAATGTCACAGCCTTCTTCGATCAAAAGACGTTTAACTTCTTTGCCTTCCGGACCTGTTTGGTGAGTGACAAGTACTTTGCCAAGAATTTCGCTAGCATATGTACGAACTTCATCGAGGTTTTTGGCTACCTTAACGCCGCCTGCTTTCCCGCGACCTCCGGCATGAATTTGCGCCTTTACAACAACGACGGATGTTCCAAGTTCTTTCGCTGCTTCAACAGCTTCATCAACGGTGAAAGCAACTTTCCCGTTAGGAACGCTGACTCCGTACTGTCTCAGGACTTCTTTGCCTTGGTACTCATGGATATTCATTTCCTAAAATCCTCCTATCAGTATGGACTTTCTATACGTGCTATACAGGGGAAAAGTGTAATTTCCTATTTGTGTTGTGCACGAAATAAATCTTGCTGCCGGAATTAGTATCACACTTCTTCACAAGCCCTAACCATTGTATCACTAATTTTCGACAGTTTCCTTATTTTTTTCGTTAATTCATTCAAAGTTTCCTTTCACGCTGAAAAACTTTAGCTATCACTTTCAAATCAAAAGCAACCTTAGATTCTGATCCTCACATAGAAACAGTCATTAAAAAAGACGCATTTTCCAAAAAAATGAAAAATACGTCCATCTTTTTACTTATCCGTAATGCGGGGTTGTAGGTGTATTGATTCGCGGTTCGCGCTCCGCTTGCTTAATAAATCGCAGCTCATTGCCTGTGAAGCTGCACACCAGACATTGAATCATCGGTTCATCCTCAGGTATGGCGTCAGGATCATTGAACTCTGTAATGTTTCCGGACAGTGCATCCTTCAGAAATGACTGCGCATAGCTGGTTATTACGCTGAATTTAATACGATTAGAACGACAGTTTGGACAAAAATACGGCTTCTCCTGCATATCATCACCTCATCTTCCAGTATGTGCATGTTGACTTTTTTTAAACCATCCTTCAATCAATTACGCATTGCGTAAATTTTCCATTTTCTATACAATAGAGGGAAATATGCGGATCAATAAGGAAGCACCTTTTATCCTGATATGCAGCTTCGCGCTGCTGCTTAACAAGGAGAGGAAGGTGTTTTTTTGTACGGAAAAGTATGGAGTGCCTGCTTGCAAGGAATAGAAGGCCGAACGATAGAAGTTGAAGTCGACGTCTCCAATGGATTACCCCAAATGAATTTAGTCGGGCTGCCCGACTCCGCCATTCGCGAATCGGTGGATCGCGTTCGCACCTCCATCAAAAACTGCGGATTCACGTTTCCGATGGATCGCATTACCGTGAATCTGGCGCCGGCAGACTTGCGCAAAGAGGGCTCCTCTTTCGATTTGGCCATTGCTGTCGCCATTCTGATTACAACCGGTCAGGTAAACAGCGAGCCTTTGCAAATGACCTTGTTTCTAGGCGAACTAGCGCTGGACGGCTCGCTTAGGCCCGTGCCGGGCGTGCTTTCTATGGCACATGCAGCGAAACAGCTTGGCATCAAACGAGTCTGCGTACCTCGCTTAAATGCCGCCGAAGCCGCACTCATTGATGGCATCGAAGTATGCGGGCTAACCAATCTCTCCGATTTTAGAAATTGGAGCCAGCAAACCCATCATGAATTTGCCCAGCAGGCCAGCAATCATGAAACTTCGACAAATTTCTCGGCAGACCGGCACCATCCCGATGACTACGCCGATGTCAACGGGCAGCACCAAGTTAAACGGGCAATGATGATTGCGGCAGCGGGCTTGCATAATATTATTTTGATCGGACCTCCGGGAACCGGGAAAACGATGTTGGTCAAGCGTATGCCTTCCATTTTACCGCCTATGTCCGATCATGAAGCGCTGGAGGTCACCAAAATATTCAGCGCTTCAGGTAAGCTTGCAGACCGTTCGTCCCTGATGCGCACCCGGTCGTTCCGGGCTCCGCACCATACTATCTCCGCTGCCGGGCTTGTCGGAGGAGGCACCATCCCAAAACCTGGTGAGGTCAGCTTAGCGCATAGAGGAATTCTGTTTCTTGACGAGCTGCCGGAATTTACAAGGAATGCGCTCGAAGTGCTTAGGCAGCCGCTAGAGGATCGCTCCGTTACCATTGCCAGAGCTAGAGCAGTCTACACGTTCCCTTCGCAGTTTATTTTAGCTGCTGCCATGAATCCGTGTCCGTGCGGCTTCTATGGAGCTGAAACCGAAGCTAATGCGTGCATTTGTTCTCCCGCCAAAATCATGCAGTACCGCTCTAAAATATCCGGCCCTCTCCTCGATCGCATCGACCTGCATGTCGAGGTGCCAAAGCCCAGCTATGCCCAGCTGAACGAACATACGCGCGCTAATCCGCTCTCCTCCAAAGAAATGCTGGCTAAGGTGTTAGTTGCCCATCAGCGCCAGTTGGAACGCTATGCAGGTACCGGCATTCATCACAATAATGAATTAAGCGGCAACCTCATGCGGCAGATTTGCCAGTTAAACGCCGAAGGAGAGGAACTGCTGAGAGCTTCATTCGAAGCTCTCGGACTTAGCGCCAGAGCCCATGACCGTATTCTCCGCTTAGCCTTAACGATTGCAGACCTAGAGCAAAGCGATCATATTCTCCCTCATCATCTAGCTGAAGCCATCCAATACCGAAACCTCGATAAACAGCAAAGAGAAATCGGCGGTTAACGCAAAAAAGAGCCTTTTTTGCCCAGACCGTCTGCACGACAGTGGACTCAAAAGGCTCCTTCTATATGTTCAATCTGAACCGCTGCTCCATCCGTGGATAGTTCAACGGCAATCACATCAAAACGAACGGGCAGCTCATATTTCTGAAAGCGGTGCAAGTAAAATTGAGCGGTTTCTTTCACTTTCATTTGCTTGCGAAGGTCAACGGATTCTTTGGCCAGCCCAAACCGGCCCGAAGAACGCCTTGTTCTGACCTCAACGAATACGAGCGTGCCTGCCTGCTCGGCAATAATATCCAGTTCCCCCGTGCGGCAGCGCCAGTTCCGCGCCACAATCCGATAGTCCTGTTTGCTCAAGAATGCTTCCGCCGCTTCTTCTCCAAGCTTCCCGAGCTGCTTCCTGTTCGTTGGTCCCCGTTCGTTCATCCTCTGTTCCTCTGCTCACGCATTCGGTTATCCGATCGATAAATAAAGCTCAGCACTTCCGCTACCAGTTGGTAAAGCTCAGAAGGTATCTCTTGATCCAGATCCAGCTTGGATAACACTTCCACAAGCGAAGAATCCTCTTGAATCGGGATGCCGCTATCTTTCGCTTTTTGCAAAATAGCTTCAGCCATATGGCCCTTGCCTTTCGCGATGAGGGTCGGCGCTTTCTGCGTTTCCGGCGAATAGCGGAGTGCCACAGCCTTCTTGATCGGGGTTGGCTCAGGTATTCCGCCGGAATGTTTCTGATTCGTCATGCCCGGAAGTCTACCCCCTTGTACGTTTTCGGAAGAAAAAGCGAACGCAGATCTGCGCGACCGTCTGTCACGGCTTTCGCCTCGTTCTCTTGGACGATTGGCTGTGGATACGGCGCACATTTTAATGAAATAAACTGATACCCGGCTTTATTCATCGCCGCCGTCATTTCTTCCTTAGACTCTTCCATCATCGGCGCCAATGCCGGATGATCATTATGAATCGTCAACGAGACGATCTTATTCACGACATGCACATCGACGAGCGTATTTCCCATCACTTTCATTTGCAGGTCGAACAGCAAACGGCAGTTGCTTGCATCCACTTCCCCGCGTTTGCCTTTACGGGATTGAATATGGATCGCAGCAGACTGCTGACCGGTTCCATCCATAAAAGGAACAAACAACGTCATATGGGCAAACATGGCGGATTTGTCGCCTGACAGCATCAGCTGCTGTCCCGTAATCTGCCCAATGGCCTGCTGCGCGGCCTCTTTGAGCGGCGCAGGCGTATCATCGGAGGCTGTCAGCTGCAGCAGCAGACTCTTGAGCGTTTCCGCAGCAGGAGGCTTCGCCGCATCGTCCTGCTGGGAAGCCGCACCGATCAGATTAGGCATCTGATGATCGTCCGTCCGAGGCCGTCCGCGAAGCGGCACCTCTCCGCGCTCATCCAGCTTCGCTGCCAGATGCGCCTCGTGCTCCACGCCGACGGCCTTGAGCATCCGGCTGATCCAGTTAGGCTCCGGATCAGCCTCAGGCGCCTGAGGCGCGCTTCTGTGCGCCTCCAAGGGCTCCGCCGCCTTCTGCTTCGCAGGCGGCTGCTGGATGGGCGAACCCGCCACGGGCGGTTCGCCTTCAGGCGCAGGCTCAGCGCTTCGCGCCTGAGCCTCCGGCACGGCCGCCGCCCTAGCGGGGCGGGCGGCCTGCGGTTCCGCCACCGGCTGCGCCGGGGCGGCGGCGGGCTCAGCGCCCGCTGCAGCGGCAGCGGGCGGAGCCGTTACGGCAGCTGCCGCAGGCGCGCTGCCGGTTGCCGGAGGCGGCGGCCCTGCGGGCGCCGCCGCTACCGTGCCAGCCTGCGGAGCGGCTGGCTGCGCCAGTGCCGCGGCCGGCGCCTCCGGCGGCCGCGCAGGCCAGGCAGCTGCGGCGGAAGCGCGCAGCTCCTTCAGCAGCGCGACAACCTGCTTCGCAGTGTCCGCGGCCGGATGCTGCGGCTCCTGCTCCAATAATGCCGCAGCCTGCTGTTCAAGCTGTTCCAGCACCTTCCCTACCGGAGGTCCGGAAGTAACCTGCCTGATAGCCCCCACCGTTTCCTGCGTAAGGGGCAATCCTTTTTTATGAGCAAGAACAGCCGCTTGAGCCCATTCTTCTTTATTTACGCCTTCAGGCAAATTGCTCGTCAAAGCCTCAAAAGCCTTAACATTTTCCTTCGTTACCGGAACGCCTTCCTGCTGCATCTGCTGAACCATTTGCCGGTTGCCCGCCGTATCCTTAACGGTGAAAGCCTTAAGAAGATCGCCAAGCGAATCTTCCGTGATCTGTACGTCGGATGCCGTCAGCGGCTTTAACAAAATTTGGCCCCCGCTGGATTCCGGCTGAACCTGCAGATACGTCACATCTCCTTGCTTCAGAGGCGTTTCGAGTTTGGCCCTGACCTGGACGCCGCCAATGTTAAGCATAGCTTCTTGATCGCTAAGCAGCTGAAGAACGACCCCTTTGACAACTTGCCCTACTTTGAGTTCAAGCACCTTGCTGTCCGAAGCCGTTAGGTCGCCAACCAAGCTGCGAATTAATCCGCTTATGTTCATCCCGTTCACCTCAAGTCTTTCTTACGCTTATGTATATTATCGGCTGCCCCCAGCCATTTTTTAATAAGATGAAGTCAGATGAAATCCAGTTCCAATTGTTCCGACTGCGGCTGAGCTTCCTTTTCTTCCAGCTGCGCCATTACTTTGCGTATAAATAATTTACGGTGAAGCGGGGTAGGACCATAACGCAAAAGCATCTCCCTGTGGTGCTTCGTCGCATAGCCTTTATGTACGGCAAGTCCATACTCGGGATACTGCTCGTCCCATTCTGCGCACATCCGGTCTCTTGTCACCTTCGCGATAATCGACGCGGCTGCAATCGATTGACTTAACGCATCTCCGTGTATAATGGCGGTTTGCGGAATATCCGTATCCACGCTCTCCGCATCAACCAGCAAATAATCAGGCACATTGCTTAGCTGCTGTACAGCCTTCTTCATGGCCAATCTTGCCGCTTGCTTGATATTAAGCGCTTCGATCTGCTCCACATCAACGATGCCAACCCCGACAGCCAGCGCTTCATTCATGATCTGTTCATAGAGCGCATCGCGTTTCTTCTCAGAAAGCTTCTTTGAATCGTTGACCCCATCCAGCACAAAGCCTTTAGGAAGAATCACAGCAGCCGCAACGACATCGCCGAATAAACAACCTCTTCCTACCTCATCGATCCCGGCAACAAGGCCGAAGCCTTGATCCCATACTTCTTTTTCGTACTCCAGCAAGGATGCTCGCCCCTTTCCATTCCACCATTATAAGGGATTGCCCTTTCGTCAAGCCATACCCATTTTTTTCTACAAAAAAATAAAAAAGCCACCTCCGGCCCGCCTTGTCAGCGGAGTTCGGAAAGTGGTTATTTTGATGCTTATGTGCTAAGGCTTCTCCAAAGAAATACGCCCCATTTTACCTGCACGAAGATCGCGAATGATGATTAAAGAAGCTTTATCCAAATCGACTTTGCCTCCGCTCACAATAGCTCCGCGTTTCCGGCCGATCGCTTCCATGACCTTGACCACTTCATGCACATTATCCATATCTTCCGGAAACTCGGTAATTCCGAACCGCTCTTGGAGTGCTTCTCCATAGTGCTGAACCATGTAGCGGACAACAAAAAGTGCAATCTCATCCAAATGAAGCAGTTCTTCTTTGATCGCACCGGTGGCTGCAAGACGTTGACCAACCATCTGATCCTCGAATTTCGGCCATAAAATACCCGGCGTGTCCAGCAGGTCCATTTCCGTCCCGACTTTAATCCACTGCTGACCTTTCGTAACCCCCGGCTTATCGCCGGTTGCTGCAATTTTCTTACCCGCCAGCTGATTAATGAGCGTGGATTTTCCAACGTTTGGGATACCTACGATAAGCGCTCTTACCGCCCGGGGATTAATGCCTTTGCTGAGCTGACGTTCAATTTTGTGCGCCCACAGCTGCTTAACGCGAGGCAAAATTTCTTTGGTTCCGGTTCCGTTTGCCGCATCGATCGGCAAGGCCGGCAGACCCAAATCAGCAAAATACTTTACCCACTGCGACGTCACTTGAGGATCCGCCAAATCGTTTTTATTCAGAAGAACCAAGCGGGGCTTGCCCTTCAAAATTTCATCTACCATCGGGTTCCGGCTGGAGAGCGGTACGCGGGCATCCAAGAGCTCAATGACGACATCGATCAGCTTCAGCTTGTCTTCAATCTGCCTTCGAGCTTTGGTCATATGACCGGGAAACCATTGAATGGTCATTACTTATTCACCTCAAAAATGTATAAAACTAATTTTGTTCAGCGGCCAAAAAATAACTTCCGCGCGGCCGACGACTTTATTGTACGGAACGAAGCCTACGCTTTTAGCGCGGCTGTCTTTGGAATTCGGACGATTGTCTCCCATTGCGAAAAGCTCGCCATCCGGCACTTTCGTTTCCGGGAAGTCGGACAATGTGTTGTAGGCATGTCCTTCTTTATTGGCTTGTTCAATCGCTTCCTTAATGAAAGGCTGATCGATTTCTTGACCGTTGATGAATACTTTATCGCCGGTCACTTTCACCGTTTCCCCAGGGAGAGCGATAACACGCTTGATATAATCTTTCCCTTCAGGCGCATGGAAAACGATAACTTCTCCGCGCTTTGGCGCGCGTATGTCATACACAATCTTGTTGACGATGAGTCGTTCGCCCGACAGGAAATTCGGACGCATGGAATCGCCGTCAACGATGAAAGGCGAGAACAAGAACCAGCGAATGATAATGACAAGCACTCCCGCGATAACAAGCGCTTTGATCCATTCCCATGTCTCACTTTTTGCTGTTTTTGCCGGTGCGGCTTCCTCGTTCGTTATTGAGCTTACTTTAGGCTGATCCTGCTCGTTCTGTTCCATCACTGATTGCCTCTTTTCCAGTTTTGGTTTTGTGTATAGATTGCCCTGCCCTACAAAAATGAAAAGGAGACTTGCCTAAACAAGCCCCCCGTTTTCTTATCGAATTTCTTTGATTCTTGCTGCTTTTCCACGAAGACCACGCAGATAATAAAGTTTCGCACGACGAACTTTACCACGGCGAGCCACTTCAATCTTCTCAATCTTCGGAGAATGGAATGGGAAAGTTCTTTCCACACCCACACCGTAAGAAATTTTACGAACTGTAAACGTTTCGCTGATTCCACCGCCGTGGCGTTTGATAACAACACCTTCGAACAGCTGAATACGCTCACGTGTACCCTCGATAACTTTTACGTGTACTTTAAGTGTGTCTCCTGGACGGAAATTAGGAATATCCGTACGGAGTTGCTCTTTCGTAATCTCTTGAATAAGATTCATAGTTGACTCCCTCCTTCCACACAGGTGTTCATTCCGCTTATCTACTTCGTATGTCTTAGCTGTTACGCGTAGAGGACCACCAGACTCGAACTGTTGAAAAATTCACAACAGAATATATAATACCATAGACCGAGAAGAAATTCAATAGAGAAGTTTATGGGGGGTTACTTCGTCTGTTTCCTCTCTTGCCATTCCATGATCCAAGCTTTTTCCTCTTTGGAAAACTCTCTGCCTTCAAGCAGATCAGGCCTGCGTTCTAACGTGCGGAATAAGGATTCCTTGCGGCGCCAACGCTTCACATTTTCATGATGGCCCGACAAAAGCATGTCGGGAACTTCCCAGTCTCTAAACTTAGCTGGCCTTGTATAGTGAGGATACTCCAGAAGCCCGGTAGAGAAAGAATCCGTCACCGCCGACATCTCATTGCCAAGGACACCGGGCAGCAGCCTCACTACGCTGTCTATAACAACCATAGCGGGCAATTCACCGCCCGTTAGTACATAATCGCCGATAGACAGCTCATCGGTCACCAAATACTGCCTGATACGCTCATCATAGCCCTCATAATGGCCGCAAATAAACACAAGGTGCTCTTCCGAAGAAAGCTCTTCCGCCATCTTCTGTGAAAACGGTTTTCCTTGCGGACACATGAGAATGACCCGCGGTTTAACCGGATCTTGGCCAGCCTCTTCGCGCTTAGGCAGATCTTCGACAGCGGCAAATATCGGTTCCGGCTTCAGGACCATTCCGCCTCCGCCGCCATAAGGGTAATCATCGACCGTATTGTGTTTATTATTGGCGTACTGACGGAAATTTACCGTGTTAAGACTAACAATTCCCTTGTCACGAGCTTTCCCCAAAATGCTCGACGAAAATACGCCATCAAACATTTCTGGAAACAAGGTCAATACATCGATTCTCATTCCATTAATCCTTCCATCAGATGGATCCGTATTGTTTTCTCAGCGACGCTGACATCCAGGATCACATCATCAATCACAGGGAGCAGCAGCTGTTTGCCCTTAGGCAGGTCCACAACCCAAACGTCATTCGCTCCAGGCGTTAGCACTTCAGAAACAAGTCCTAGTTCCTGGCCTTCTTCCGTTATGACCTTGCAGCCAATAATCTCGTGATAATAATATTCTCCCTCATCCAAAGGCTGTTGATTCTTAGCTTCAATCTTAAGCAGCGAGCCTTTGAATTTCTCCACCTCATTGATGTTGTCGAACTGTGCAAATTGCACGATAAACATATTTTTATGTAAGCGGGAGGTTTGCACCGTCACCGGCGTTTGCTTATTTTGAGAATCGACGATAATTAACGAATTGCCTTTATCAAAGCGTTCAGGAAAATCGGTTTCCGGCACTATTTTCAGTTCCCCGCGTATCCCGTGGGTATTTGCGATTTTGCCAACAGTGATTAGTTTTTCTGTCATTTGCGCTTGCCCAACCTCCATATTCATTTACCTACAAGAAAAAGGCTAGGAACTGAATCCTAACCTCGTTTCTTATGAAACGATTTCAACGGCTACCCGCTTCGTTTCTTTCACTGCTGCTGACGTGACAACCGTGCGGAGCGATTTCGCGATCTTGCCCTGCTTGCCGATCACTTTACCGACATCGTCGGGGTGAACAGACAGCCTGTACTCGATCTTGTCCTCTTTCTCCACAACAGCGACACGTACTTCTTCCGGATGATCAACAAGAGCCTTAGCAATAACGGTGATAAGATCCTTCATGAACCCACCCTCCGAAAGATAACAGATTACTTCTGCAATTTCAGCTCGTGAAACTTAGTCATCAGACCTGCTTTGGAGAACAGGCTGCGAACTGTATCGGACGGTTGAGCGCCAGTTTGAAGCCATTTCAGCGCTTTTTCCTCATCAAGGTTTACAGCTGCTGGTTCTGCAATCGGGTTATAAGTTCCGATTTCTTCAATAAAACGACCATCACGCGGGGAACGGGAATCCGAAACCACCACACGGTAGAAAGGAGCTTTATGAGCGCCTACACGTTTAAGACGAATACGTACTGCCATGAAAAATCACCTCCTACTTAGAATAAAAAGCTTTATTTAAAAGGGAAATTTAAATCCCTTGCCTAACTTCTTCATGCCCTTGGCGCCTTTCGGTCCCATCATGCCGGAAAACTGCTTCATCATTTTGCGCATATCATCGAATTGCTTAATGAAACGGTTGACCTCTTGCACCGTGTTGCCGCTGCCTAGCGCAATCCGCTTCCGGCGGCTTGCATTCAAAAGCTCCGGCTTGCGTTTCTCTTCTTTCGTCATCGACTTCACAATCGCCTCAACACGGGCCATCTGCTTGTCGTCCACTTTCATATCCTTCATGCCTTTGATCTTGTTTGCTCCTGGCAGCATCTCCAGAATTTGATCAAGCGGCCCCATCTTCTTCACTTGCTCCATTTGATCAAGGAAATCCTCGAACGTGAACTCGGCGTTGCGCATTTTGCGCTCCATTTCTTTCGCCTTGTCCATATCGATACCGGCTTGCGCCTTCTCAATCAATGTAAGCATATCGCCCATGCCAAGAATTCTTGACGCCATGCGATCCGGGAAGAACGGTTCTAACGCATCCATCTTTTCGCCGCTTGCTACGAACTTGATCGGACAGCCTGTAACCGCCTTGACCGATAACGCCGCACCACCGCGCGTATCGCCATCGAGTTTGGTCAGTACAACGCCCGTTAGTTCCAACTGCTGATGGAAACTCTCTGCAACATTGACGGCATCCTGCCCTGTCATCGCATCGACAACAAGCAAGATTTCATCAGGCTCAACAGCGGAACGAACGTTTTTCAGTTCGTCCATCAGATTCTCATCAATATGCAGGCGACCCGCGGTATCGATGATGACATAATCATTGCCGTTATCTTTCGCATGTTGAAGACCGGCTTTCGCAATGTCAACCGGGTTCACTTTATCCCCTAGTGCAAAAACGGGAACTTTCAACTGCTCGCCAAGCACCTCTAGCTGTTTAATTGCCGCAGGACGATAAATGTCGCACGCAACCAGCAGCGGTCTATGGTTTTGTTTCTGGAGCATTTTCGCCAGCTTGCCGGACGTCGTTGTCTTACCTGCCCCTTGCAAGCCTGCCATCATAATGACGGTCGGCGGTCGATTGGAACGGGCCAGCTTGCTTTGCGTGCCGCCCATAAGCGCTGTCAGCTCTTTGTTAACGATATCGATAACGACCATGCCCGGCGTAAAGGACTTCAGCACTTCTTGTCCGACAGCTTGCTCCTTCACCTTGGCAATAAAGTCTTTCACCACTTTAAAGTTAACGTCCGCTTCAAGCAGAGCGAGCCTGACCTCGCGAAGCGCTTCGCCTACATCTTCTTCCGTCAGCTTACCTTTGCTTCTCAGCTTGCCGAACACGTTCTGTAACCGGTTTGCCAATCCTTCAAATGCCATGCGCTTCACCTCCTGCTTGGACTTTTTAATCGATCCCTACTATTGTATCAAAAAGCTCTGCCGTTTTCCTCTTTAGCTCCGGATCGCAGCTTTCCAGCATGCGATCCAGCTCTGTGCGAAGCTTCATACGTTGTTCATGCTTATGTAACAAGTGCAGTTTAGCTTCATATTCCTGTAAAGTCAATTCTGCGCGTTTTATATGTTCATATACCGCTTGGCGGCTTATTTCGAAATTCTCGGCAATCTCTCCGAGCGAGTAATCATCATGAAAATACAATTGAAGAAATGTTCTCTGCTTCTCGGTTAAAAGCGGTTCATAGAAGTCAAATAGCAGATTGATGCGATTCGTCTTCGCAAGCATTTGATCGACAGTCATGAATCCACCTCCGTAAAGGTTGCACCCTTGACAGCAGCACAACAGAACCTATCATACTGAATTCCGTGATGAATGTCAAGCGTTTTACCTTGTCAGTTTCCAAACAAAAAAATCTCCTCTTACCGACACCCGGCAGAGGAGATTTTCTACGGTGTTATGCTTCTTTTTGCTCGCCAATCCATTTGCCGAATAAGGCATGGACGAACTGCTCGGAATCGAATGGCTGAAGATCGTCCATTTTTTCGCCGAGGCCGACGAATTTCACCGGCAGCGACAATTCTTGACGAATCGCCACGACAATTCCGCCCTTTGCTGTTCCGTCAAGCTTGGAGAGTACCAGCCCGGTCAGACCGGTTTTGTCGCCGAAAAGCTTAGCCTGGGAGAGCGCGTTTTGCCCTGTCGTCGCATCAAGCACAAGAATGACCTCATGGGGAGCGTCCGGCACTTCCCGCTGAATGACGCGGTAAATTTTATTGAGCTCTTCCATGAGATTGACTTTGTTTTGCAAACGGCCGGCCGTATCGCACAGCAAAATATCGACGCCGCGGGTTTTGGCCGCCTGCACAGCATCGTACATGACCGCGGCAGGGTCAGCTCCGGACTGCTGCTTAATCACGTCCACGCCTACGCGCTCGCCCCACGTTTCCAGCTGCTCGATCGCACCGGCACGGAACGTATCTCCGGCGGCCATGAGCACCTTTTTCCCTTGGGATTTGAACATATGGGCCATTTTACCGATGGTTGTCGTTTTTCCAACCCCGTTGACCCCTACGAACAGAATAACCGATAAACCATTCGGATTTAAATTCAAGCCTGCATCTGCGTCGCCCTTGAGCAGCTCGATCAACTTTTCGGAAAGAACCGGCTGCAGCTCTGCTGGATCTTCGATTTTACGCTTCTTCACTTCCGCACGCAGCTGATCAATAAGCTTAAGAACCGTATTGACGCCTACGTCGGCGCCAATCAGAATTTCTTCCAATTCCTCATAAAAATCTTCGTCAATCTTTTTGCGGCGGCTAAATAAATCATCGACCCGTTCAACGAACACGTCTCTTGTTTTCGTTAATCCCTCTTTAAACTTATTCGTTACCGCTTCGGCCTTGCTGGAAATGCTCTCTTTTAACCGTTTAAAAAAACTCATAGTTCCTCCCAAAATAACTTAAACTTATTAAGATGCGGACATAGCCGCTTCCTCATCTTCCAATCGAACGGAAACGAGCTTGGACACGCCGCCTTCCTGCATCGTTACGCCATACAGCACATCGGCTTCTTCCATCGTTCCCTTGCGGTGCGTAACGACGATAAACTGCGTCATTTCCGAGAATTCACGCAAATATTCGGCAAAACGGGATACGTTCGCCTCGTCCAAAGCAGCCTCAACTTCATCCAGTACGCAGAAAGGTACCGGTTTAACCCGAATGATCGAGAATAGCAGCGCAATAGCTGTAAGCGCGCGTTCTCCCCCGGATAGAAGCTGAAGATTTTGCAGCTTTTTGCCTGGAGGCTGGGCCACAATTTCAATACCTGTATCCAGCATATTGTCTGGTTCCGATAAAATCAAATCCGCACGGCCGCCGCCGAACAATTTGGAGAAAACAACGCCGAAATGCGATCGGATGGCGTCAAACGTCGTCTTAAAACGCTTGGACATCTCCTGATCCATTTCCCGAATGACTTGATACAGCGTCGTTTTGGCTTCGATCAAATCATTTTTCTGCGTATCCAAAAACTCATAGCGCTCCGAGACCCTTGCATACTCCTCGATAGCGCCAAGATTGACGTCGCCGAGCGAAGCAATTTCGCGTTTAAGTTCACGCACTTTGCTTTGCGTCCCTTGGATATCTTCCGGCACGGGATAACGTTCTTTGGCCAGCTCATAGCTGAGCTCGTATTCTTCGCCGAGCTTTTTCAGCATGTTTTCCAGCTCGACATCCAGCCTGGTAACACGCACTTCCGTTTGGTGCAAGCTCTCTTCAACTTGCTTCAATTGCAAGCGCTGTTCACGCGTTTCATTTTCTTCGCGCTCCAGCTTCAGCAGCCATTCGGTGCGCTCTGCACGTTTGAAATCGATGCTTTCTGTACATTGCTGCTTCTTCAGCTTGAGATCATTGAGCAGCTCTACTTGCAGGACGGTTTCCTGCTCAAGCGCACTCATGTCCTGTTCGAGCTGCTGCAGGAGCCCCCGGTTCGTCTCCATCTCCCGATCGGACTCCCCAAGATCCTGCTGCAACCGCCTCTGCTGATCTTGAAGGGACTGCTTCTCTTGCGAAATGGAGGCCACCTTCACCTTAAGATCCGTCAGCTGGCTCTGCAGCTCTTCTTTCTCGGATTCGCTGGCTTTCCGCGAATGTTCCGCATCGCGAATCGCTTGCTGCAAGGAAGCTTCCTCTTGCTGCAGCTCCGCCAGCGTCGCCTCGGACTCGGTTTTCCGGCGTCCAAGATCCGCTTGCTCTTCAAGCAAAGTGCCCCTGTCTTGACTATCCAGAGACAGCTGTTCTTCCACCGTGCGGCTCTCCGCTTCAAGCGGATTCAGCTCCGCGCGGATTTGCTGCTCCTCGATACGCTTTTGCTCGCCTTGCTGGCGAAGCTGCTCGATGGTCATCATCTCTTCCGTGATCTCACGCTTCATTGCGCTGGTCTGGCTGCGCAAGCCGCCGAGCTGCCCTTCGGAATGTTTGATTTCACTATCCAGCTCTTCGATTTGGCGTTGACGGCCAAGCAGATTCGTCGATTTCTTCTGTAAGCTCCCCCCCGTCATCGATCCGCCGGGATTGACAACATCCCCTTCCAGCGTGACAACCCGGTAGCGATATTGCGCTTTCGCCGCAATGTGGTTAGCATCCTCCAGGGTTTGTGCGACAACTACATTGCCAAGGAGACTGGAGAAAATGTTTTGATACGTCTTGTCGAACGAAACGAGATCGACCGCAATGCCGATAAAGCCTTTCGCAGAACGCAGCGAACTGATTTCGTTATCCGAAATTGACCGTCCGCGAATAACGTTCATCGGCAGGAACGTAGCGCGTCCCATTTGACGGCGCTTCAAGAAGGCAATCGCCTCGCGTCCATCCGCTTCGGTCTCGACCACGATATTTTGCAGAGCGCCGCCGAGAGCGGTCTCAATCGCAACCTCAACGTCGGCCGGCACGTTCACAAGCTCGGCCACGGCACCGCGAATTCCCCGCAAATCCTTGCGGCTTTTCGCTTTAAGCACCTCTTTAACGCCCTGCATGAAGCCATCGTAATCGTTGGCCATCTCTTTCATCGTATCGCGGCGGGATATTAGCGCATCGAGCTTCTGCTCCCATTTGCGCACCATGCCTTGAGCATCATCGAGCAAGCCCTGCTTGGTTTTCAAGCTCTGCGTCAGCTGGACATACTTTTGTCTGTCGTCTTCAATTTCTTTGACGGTTTGTTCGAGTTTTACCGTTAACTCTTGCTTGCGGACCGCAATTTTCTCACGCTGTTCCGCCCATTTTTGGCGCTCATCGTCAAGCCGCTCCAGCCTGCGCACGATGCTTTCCGTTTGCTGCTCGGCGTAGCGAATTTCGTTGCGCGCCTGCGCCATACGGTTCAGCGTTTCCAACAACTCGCCTTTCAGTTGATCCTCCGGCGAAGAGCTGATGCCTCCGTTAACCCCAAGCAGCCGCTGTTCTTCCGCCGTCAGCTTGGCTTGAAATTCAAAGAGCTGAGCGCCGATTTGAATGATTTTCTCGCGCTGCTCGCTAAGTTCCGCTTCCTTGTCGATTTTCCGCTGCTCCTGCATAGCAATTGTACTGCTCAACTGCTGATGATTTGCCACGTAGTTCTTGTTGCGCTCTTTGAGAACTTCCCCGTGTCCTTCGCACTTCTCAAACTCCTCGCTTAGTCCCAGGAGGCTCTCCTGGAGCTTCTCCAGCTCCTCTTCCAGCCTGCGCGTCTCCCAGCGATGCTTCTCCAGATGAGCATCGTGCTGATTCACGATGGTGGAAAGCTCCGTTTGCTCCTTCACCAGCTTCTCCAGCTTCTGCGTCGCTTCGTTCCAAGAGAGATAGATCTGATCAATTTGATGGACATACATCGCGATTTCACTGCTTTTGAGCGTTTCACGCAGCTCTTTGTAACGAATGGCTTTCTCTGACTGCTCCTTGAGAGGTTCAATCTGATCTTCAAGTTCTGAAACCAAGTCGTGAATCCTGAGCAAATTTTGCTCTGTGTCGCTTAATTTCTTCTCAGCTTCCCGTTTACGCGATTTATATTTAACAATCCCCGAAGCCTCTTCAAAGATGCCACGGCGATCTTCCGATTTCGTACTTAAAATTTCTTCAATACGTCCTTGTCCGATAATGGAATAAGCCTCTTTCCCGATTCCCGTATCCATGAACAATTCCGTAATATCTTTCAGACGGCAGGGCTGCTTATTGATTAAATATTCGCTCTCCCCGCTTCTATGTACTCGGCGAGTAACCGTGACTTCATTGAACTCCAGCGGAAGCGATTGCGAAGTGTTGTCGAGCGTCAGCGATACTTCACCGTAGTTGACCGCCCGGCGCGCGTCGCTGCCCGCAAAAATAACATCTTCCATTTTACCGCCGCGCAAGGACTTCGCGCTTTGCTCCCCCAGCACCCAGCGGATGCCATCGGAAATATTGCTTTTTCCGCTGCCGTTCGGACCTACAACCGCGGTAATGCCGCGCACAAATTCCAGTTCCGTTCGATCAGCGAAAGACTTAAACCCGGATAATTCAATCCGTTTTAAAAACATGGTCTCACCTCAGCAATTATTGTAACATATCCCTTCTAAAAATAAGAGAAAAAAACAAAAAAGGCAGCCGAAGCTGCCTCTTTATGCTATATGACTTACCGCTGTACGGTCACATTCAATTTCAACAAAGCCTGAGCAGCAGCCTGCTGTTCAGCTTCTTTCTTGGAACGTCCCGCTCCTGTTCCAAGAAGGTCGGCATCCATGTGTACTTCAGCTACAAACTCACGCTCATGAGCAGGTCCCCGCTCATTCACGATGCGGTATTCCAGAGAACCCATGCCGTGATGCTGGGTATGCTCTTGGAGTTGAGTCTTGTAATCAATAACGAGCAGCTTGCCTTCGCTGGAAATATTCGCAAATACATGCTTCTTCAGAAAGCCTTTGACAACGTCTATACCTTGATCCAGATACAGAGCACCAACGAACGATTCAAAAACGTCCGCAAGGAGCGCAGGCCGATGACGGCCTCCGGTCAATTCCTCTCCTTTTCCAAGCAAGACGAAGGCGCCGAAATCCAAATCTTCAGCAAACGTAACGAGTGACGGCTCACAAACAATCGATGCTCGCAGCTTCGTCAGCTCGCCTTCCGAACGCCCGGGATACGTATCATATAAAAATTCCGAAACCGTCAGCTCCAGCACGGCATCTCCGAGAAATTCCAGACGCTCGTTATCTTTATGCCCCGCTATACGGTGTTCATTGACATAGGAAGAATGGGTAAAAGCTTGCTTCAGCAGCTCGGATTTCCGAAAAGTTATCCCAATTCGCTGCTGCAGTTCCTTAATATTGCGGTTCATTGCTTGATTCACCACCCAGAGAGAATGCTATTTCGTTATCTTTCTTCCCAGGCAGGCAAATTATGCTTGGAACCTTTTCATAATAATCGTAGCATTGTGACCGCCAAATCCAAACGAATTGGACATCGCGATGTCCACCTCTGCTTGACGGGCAACGTTCGGCACATAATCCAAATCGCATTCCGGATCTTGATTAACCAGGTTGATCGTTGGTGCAATCACACTGTTGGAAATCGTGAGACCGCAGATGACCGCTTCAACGCCGCCGGCAGCGCCGAGCAAGTGCCCTGTCATCGATTTCGTGGAAGATACCGCTACTTTATAGGCATGGTCGCCCAGCGCCTTCTTGATCGCTGTCGTTTCCGACTTATCGCCAACCGGCGTCGACGTTCCGTGTGCATTGATGTAGGAAATAGATTCCGGCGCAATGCCAGCATCTTTGATCGCTTTGGCCATACAACGTGCTGCTCCATCCGGATCCGGATCTGTCATGTGGTAGGCGTCACCGCTCATCCCGTAGCCGATCACTTCCGCATAGATGCGCGCTCCACGCTGCTCCGCATGCTCAAGCGATTCCAAAATCAGCACGCCCGCGCCTTCGCCCATCACGAAGCCATCGCGGTCCGTATCAAACGGACGGCTGGCCAGTTGAGGCTCGTCATTGCGCGTAGACATCGCGCGCAGTGCGCAGAACCCAGCCACGCCAATCGGCGTAATCGTTGCTTCTGCTCCGCCGCAGATCATGACGTCGGCATCGCCGCGTTGAATCATTTTGAAGGAATCTCCGATGGAATGCGTCCCTGTCGCACAAGCCGTAACAGCTGTGGAATTGGGACCTTTCGCCCCGGTAACCATCGAAATATGGCCGGAAGCCATATTCGCGATCATCATCGGAATAAAGAACGGAGAAACGCGTTTCGGGCCTTTTTCCAAAAGCACTCTATGCTGTTCTTCCCACGTGTTCAAACCACCGATGCCAGAACCGACCGATACGCCTACGCGTTCAGGATCCGTATCTTCCTTCAAGTTCAAATTCGCGTCTTTCAGAGCGTTCAGCGCCCCTGCTACAGCGAACTGTACGAAACGGTCCATACGGCGGGATTCTTTGCGATCCACATAATCTTCGATATTAAAATCTTTCACTTCTGCTGCAATGCGCGTTGGGTATTCGCTTACATCGAAATTCTCGATCAAGCTGACACCAGACTTGCCTGACGTCAAGTTGCCCCAAAACGTATCCAAATCTTGACCAAGGGCAGTAACTACGCCCATACCTGTAATTACAACTCTTTTCATTTGTACCACCTTCTATGTAGTGAATCTTCATTTTTTAATTGATTAAGAATGGAGAGAAGTCCCGTCTTGATTAGAAACGGGACTCTGTAGACTATTACGTATGAGATTTTATGTAATTCGTAACTTCTCCTACTGTCGTAATCTTCTCAGCATCTTCATCGGAAATTTCTAAATCGAACTCATCTTCTAATTCCATTACTAATTCAACTACATCGAGAGAATCAGCACCAAGATCTTCTTTGAAAGATGCTTCGAGGGTGACTTCAGCTTCATCAACCCCTAGACGATCGACTACAATTCGTTTAACACGATCCAATACGTCGGACATCCGGTTCACCTCCTCTTTGGTATTATACGAGAATCTTTGACAGATTGCCAGTAGGCAATTTTGAGATTCTCTTTTTGGCGAATCTTACATGTACATACCGCCATCCACATGGAGTGTTTGGCCTGTCATGTAGGATGCATCGTCGGATGCCAGGAAGCGGACAACCTTCGCGATTTCCTCCGGTTGACCAAGGCGTTCCAATGGAATTTGCTTCAGCATTTGCTCACGCGTCTCGCCTGTCAATTTGTCGGTCATATCGGTTTCGATAAAACCAGGCGCCACCGCATTCACGGTAATGCCCCGGGAGGAAAGCTCCTTCGCCGTTGCTTTGGTTAACCCAATAACACCGGCTTTTGCTGCTACATAGTTGGCTTGACCCGGGTTTCCGAGCACGCCGACTACAGAAGATATATTAATTATTCGACCCGATCTTTGCTTCATCATAGGACGGGTAGCGGCTTTCACACAGTTAAACACGCCCTTTAGATTCGTAGCAATGACTTGATCGAACTCTTCTTCCTTCATTCGCATGATTAGATTGTCTCTTGTGATACCTGCGTTATTCACAAGAATATCAATCTTACCAAATTTTTCAATGGTTTGCTTGACTAATTCTTCAGCTTCCTGATAGCTGCTTACGTCGGCACGCAGTTTGATGGCTTTGCGTCCCATTGCTTCGATCGCTGCTACTACTTCTCCGGCAGCCGCTTCACTTCCTGCATAGTTCACCGCAACATCGGCGCCATGCTCAGCCAAATGCAGAGCAATTGCCCGGCCGATCCCGCGGGACGCCCCGGTTACCAGTGCCACTTTACCTGTTAGCATGATCGTCACCAGCCTCCTTCAAGTACTTATCCAAAGCTTCCAGGCTTCCGATCGACACGGTTTTCACCGTTTTGTCGACCTTTTTGATAAGGCCGGCAAGCACAGTTCCTGAGCCCAGCTCAATGAACGTATCTACGCCTTCGCTGATCAAGTAAGCAATCGTGTCCTCCCATAGTACCGGGGAGTATACCTGCTCTACTAGCAAGCCGCGAATATCGCTTGGCGTTGTGACAGGTCGGGCCGTTACGTTGGCAACAACGGGCACGGTCGCCTCGCTCATCCCAACGGACGCGAGCACCTCTGCGAGGCGCTCCGAAGCCGGCTTCATGAGCGAAGAGTGAAAGGGCCCGCTCACCTCGAGCGGTATGGCACGCTTCGCGCCAGCTTCCTTGCAGCGTTCGACAACAGCTGCAACGCCTTCTTTACTGCCCGATACGACGATCTGTCCCGGGCAGTTCACATTGGCGAGCTCCACGACGGAGCCGCCGCTTGTGATGGCCTTGCACAGCTCCGCAAGCGCTTCGCGCTCGGCTCCGAGCACGGCCGCCATCGCCCCCAGGCCGCCAGGGACGGCCTGTTCCATGAACTCGCCGCGGGCCCGCACCGTGCGGACCGCGTCTTCGAACGCAAGCACGCCGGCTGCGACGAGCGCGCTGTATTCACCGAGACTATGTCCGGCGACATAGTCCGGGGCAATGCCCGCAGCCTTGAACGCTTCCAGACAAGCGATGCTTGTTGTCAGCAGCGCAGGCTGCGTGTGATACGTGATCTTCAGTTGGTCCTCCGGACCTTGGAAGATCAGATCGGACAAGGAAAAGCCCAGCGCCTCGTCCGCGCGGTCAAAATAGGCTTTGGCAGCCGGATGATTCGCGTATAAATCATGACCCATCCCCACAGTCTGTGAGCCTTGGCCAGGAAAAACAAAAGCAATTTTACCCATACGAGAATAGGTTCCCCTTTGGCAATAGATTTTAAATCAAAAAATGGACTACCACACCATCGCGGTCGCGCCCCAAGTCAGACCTCCGCCGAAACCGACAAGCACTAAGCGGTCGCCTTCCGTCAATCTGCCTTGCTCGGCAGCTTCTGCAAGCGCTACTGGGATGGAAGCGGCAGACATATTCCCATATTTATCAAGATTAATCATGCATTTATCTTCTGTCAATTCCAGACGGTTTAAGGAGGCTTGAATAATCCTCATATTGGCTTGATGCGGAACCAGCAAATCAATGTCCGTTTTGTCCCAGCCCGCTTTGCGCAAAGCTTCATCCGCTGCATTCCCCATAATCCGTACGGCGAATTTGAAAACTTCGGCGCCAGCCATGTAGATGTAGTGCAAACGTTGATCGATGGACGTCTGTGAGGCAGGATTGCGCGAGCCTCCGCCTTCAATTTTGAGCAGCGGACCGCCTGTGCCGTCAGCGCCAAGCTCGAAGGATTTGAATCCTCTTTCCTCCGGAACTTCGCCGATCACGACAGCTCCCGCGCCATCGCCAAACAAAATGCATGTGTTGCGGTCTGTATAGTCTGTTATCTTGGATAAACAATCTGCACCGATGACAAGCGCATATTTATAAGTTCCGGTTGCAATGAAATTCGAAGCATTAGCCAGTCCATAAACGAATCCTGAGCAGGCTGCAGATAAATCAAATGCGGCTGCCTTCTTAGCTCCCAGTTTCTCTTGGAGTATGCATGCCGTCGATGGGAATGCCATATCCGGAGTGATTGTGGAAACAATAATGAGATCCAGTTGGTCCGCTGTAATGCCAGCGTTGGCCAGCGCGATCAAGGAAGCTTCGTAGCAAAGATCAGAAGTTGCTTGCGCCTCAGCCGCAATCCTTCTTTCCCGGATGCCCGTTCTCGTTACGATCCACTCATCGTTCGTCTCAACCATCGTTTCCAATTCTTGATTCGTCAATATACGATCAGGTACATATTTACCTGTACCAAGTACCCCTACTGGTATTAGGTTCATGTTGTTATATCTCTCTTCCCATGGCTTATTTCGGCAGATATCGTGCCAACCAAATCATTTTGCAAAGCTATTCTTGCTTGCCGAACCGCATTTTTAATGGCATTTGCGTCAGAGGAACCATGACTCTTCAGGACCAATCCATCTATACCCAAGAATGGCGCCGCCCCATGCTCGTTATAATCCAGCTTTTTGCGGAATTGGGTGAGACCCGGCTTCAAGACGGCCGCAGCAAGCTTGGTGAATATTGATTTCGTAAACTCTTGTTTCAATGCTGAAAAAATGGTTGACGCAGCTCCCTCGAGCGATTTCAGCATAATATTGCCGGCAAAGCCGTCACATACGATAACATCGCATTTGGCGCGGAGCACCTGGGATGATTCCACATTTCCTACAAAATGTATCGGCGCTTGCTCCATTAAAGGATATGCCGTTTTCGTTAATTCATTCCCTTTGGCCGCCTCGGTTCCAACGTTCAAAAGGCCTACGCGGGGCTTCGAAATCCCGTGTACTTTGGAGCGGTAAATACTGCCCATAATTGCGTATTGTAGCAATTGCTCCGGCGTAGCATCCATGTTCGCACCCAAGTCGAGCGCCAACACGCCGCCACCGTCCATGGTTGGAATCATAGGCGCCAGCGCCGGCCGCTCAATACCCGGAATTCGACCAACGACGAGCAAGCCTGTCGTCATCAAAGCCCCTGTGTTCCCAGCGGAAATCATCGCTTCCGCTTCTTTCTCTCTTACCAATTTACCCGCCACAACCATGGAGGCGTCTTTCTTGCGTCGGACCGCTTTCACAGGCTCGTCTTCCGCTTCAATGACCTCTTCCGTATGACGGATACTTATATTTGCCGGCCTCTCTGTGAGGTGGGCTTCAATCGCGGCGCTGTTGCCGACCAGAATGATATGTACGTCTTTCCACTCTTTGGCCGCTGCAAGTGCACCTTCCACTACGATTTTAGGGGCATTATCGCCGCCCATGGCATCAATCGCGATCCGCATGCAGCTTGTCCTCCCTCTCTAGATGTTGCTCTTTCTTGGAATGAAAGATCACGAAATTACCACGGAACACAGCCTCATCGCCAACATAGGAAGACACTTCAACTCTTGCTTTCCCTTTGGAAACGGAACGCACATACGCTTTGGCGATACATTTCTCTCCCAGCTTTACAGAACGTATAAACCGGATATCTGCTGAGGCTGTCAAGGCGATCGGATCGTCGATAACGGCAACGGCGAGGGAGTTTGCTTGTGAGAATATATGATGTCCTCTTGCAATTTTGGTTCTTGAGAAAACATGATCTTCTTTAATTTCAAAAATCGAAATACCGCTTTGATCCAGTTGTAAATCGATCACTTCTCCAATGACTTCATCAATGGACAGTGAACGCACTTGATCGTACGTTTTGACCGCCATGTGCTTCATGCGCTCCCGCAGTTCAGGAATACCTAACTCCAATCGGTCTAACCGGACGGTTTGGATGCTAACCTGAAACGTTCGCATCAGTTCCTCGTCCGTCATAAAAGGATTTGCTTCAATGGCTTGGAGCAATTGCTGCTGCCTTTGTCGTTTAGGAAGGCGTTCGATGGCTAGCACCACCTTATCTCGTGAGATCTCATCTTATTACCAGATACTAAACTGTAGTATATTAAATTTAGAACCAAAAAGAAAGCAAAAAAAATAGCACCTCACACTAGGATGAAGTACTATGTTTAATCTTATGCTTTTACGATCTCTCTACCTTTGTAAGTTCCGCAAGACTTGCACACGCGGTGTGCCAGCTTCAGCTCTCCACATTGTTCACATTTCACCATGCCTGGAACTTCCAATTTAAAGTGAGTACGGCGCTTGTCGCGACGAGTTTTGGATGTTCTCCGTTGAGGTACTGCCATATTCAAAACACCTCCTTCATTGAATTTCGGAAATTGCCTTATTCTTTGTTAAAAAAGTCCGCGAGACCTGCAAGTCTAGGATCAATCTTCTCCTGCTTGCAGCCGCAATCCTTGAGATTGCGATTTTCTCCGCACACGGGACAGAGACCTTTGCACGCTTCGTCACAAAGTGGTATGTACGGTAAACCGACCACTACATTTTCTACAACGTAAGGCTCTAAATCGACTTTATCTCCAACGACCAAATGAATGTCCTCGTCAAGATCGGGATCTTCTTCCTCTGGCTTCTGCATGAAGACTTCCTCGAAAGGAAGCTCGATTGTTTGATTAGTGTGCGTTAAGCATCGTGAACAGCTTAACTCCAAGTCTAGCGTTAACGTTCCGTTCACTTTTGCTACTCCGTCTTCATGCGTAGCAAGAAGATCGACACGTACAGGACCATGACTAAGCACATCTTGACGTCCTTCGAATGGAGACGTCAGATTCATTTCTTCCGTCATATGGACCGCGTGCCCTTTAAGAGCTAGCTCTCTAAAACGAATTTGCATGTTTTTCACCCCAAACAAACAAAGATTATTATATCCATTTCAATGACCTTTTGTCAATTATAAATCTACTTACTCTCTTCTTAAGTATCTTACTTCGGAGGCAGTGCCGCTAGAAACTTCAGGGCATCATCCATGGAGCCGATCTCAATAATTTTCATCTTCGTCTTAATTTGATTGGCTCTTTGAACCGCGTCCGAATAATTCGTGATTTTGGTCCCGTCCTTGTACGTCACATCTTTGGGGGCAAAGAAAAAGTCCGCTTTCTGTCTATCCGCGGCTATGATCTTATGTTGAATGCCTCCGATCGGACCCACAGTGCCGTCCGGCTCTATCGTCCCTGTTCCGGCTATTCGATACCCCTTTGTAATATCCTCCGGGACAAGCTGATTATAGATTTCTAATGAAAACATAAGACCGGCCGAAGGCCCTCCGATCTCCCCCGCCTTAATGGAGACCTGCTGGTCGCTCTGATCCGCTTTAACCGCCTGCATGTCAGCCGGAACGACGCCAATCCCCGCACGCGGCTCGCCTTTCGCTCCTTCCTGCTGAGGAAGGGTTCCAAGCGTCAGTGTCGCTTGCTGCTCCTCTTTTTTCCTGGCATAGGTTATGGTAATGGAATCCCCGGCTTTCTTCCCTTTGAGCGCGTTAAACAAATCCTGAGATACCTTCACATCCTTGGCATCCGCCTTCAGGAGCACATCGCCGGGCTTGAGCACCTTTTCTCCCGATAGACCAGGAACAGTTTGCAGCACCATAACACCCTCATGATTGATGTGAAAAGGAATCTTCGCATGCGTATACGCGGCTTGAATCGCACTCGCTTGGGAGGTCAGCATCACATATTCTTGACGCTGTGTATATTCCTGCTCGGACTCGCCTTTGCGCAAAACACTCGTTTTCGGCTGAATCTCTTCATAGGGATGAACAAGACCAATGAGATAATTGACCATGTTGGCATCGGCCACACGCACCGTCGTGAGCATCAGCGTTCCCTTTTCCGGATCCGAGCCCTTGGGTATCGTTACCATCGGTTTAATTTCTTCCGCCGTTCCCGGCATGAAAATAAAGAAAGGCAAACGGACAAAAAACAACAAATAGACAATCACTATTCCGACAAGCGCAGATGCTAAATAACGCCTGGTTGACGATCTTCTCGGATATTGATAAGAATCATTGGACCACGAGCGTATCCGATTCTCTTCTTCATTTTCCATATAGGCTCCCCTTCCCGATGCCTGCCTACTTCAAGTGATGACGATCTTACCGCCGAACCAACGAAGGCTTGGTCTAAACCATTGTCCTTTTGCGTACAAATGAAGCATGCTAAAGGATGAGGTGAAACCATGCAGCCTTCACAAGCAAGCGCTAAGCTCAAACTGATGACGCTGGTACTGGGGGCTCTGACCGCCCTTGTAGTCGTATCTATCATCCTATTCCCAGACAAAGCGTTTCAGTCTTCTCTTGAGGGACTTACGATTTGGTGGAAACTCGTATTTCCGGCGCTGCTGCCTTTTCTGATTATGACCGAGCTGTTGATCGGATTTGGCGTCATCCAAGGAACGGGTGTTCTGCTGGACCCATTGATGAGAATACTATTCCGTTTGCCCGGAGTAAGCGGTTGGGCGTTAGCCTCAGGCCTTATTGTAGGATTTCCTAGCGGAGCCAAAATTACAGCCACTCTCCGTGAAAAAAAACTCATCTCGGGACTTGAGACCGAACGGTTAACCGCTCTTTCCCATCTGTGCAGTCCTTTATTTTTGGTTATGGTTGTAGGGATCGGATTTCTGCACAGCGCAAAGCTTGGCATTATGCTCGCCATCGTCCATTACGTCACAGCCGCGATCACCGGCATTTTGATGAGATTTGCCAAAACGCCCCAGCAGCCTTCTGCTGTCTCTACCGAATCTGCAGTTCCTAAATCATCAGGCTCCGTTTGGAAGCTTGCTCTCTCCACCATGCGGCAAGCCTACCTGCACGATGGCCGCGCATTCGGCAAACTCCTCGGCGACGCCGTCGTTTCCTCCGTTCAAACCTTAATGGTGATCGGCGGATATATGATGATTTTTTCCGTGTTGATTAATGTCATTACCATTACCCGTTTTACGGATACGCTTAAACCGCTGACTTCCTTCTTGCTCGGCTTCATCAATGTCCATACGGATACCTCCCCACAATGGATTATGGGGTTGATGGAGATTCATCTCGGAGCCTATTCCTGGAGTCAAGCCCAAGGGCTCTCCTTGCTTCCGCAAATGGCGCTTATTAGCGCATTTCTTGGTTGGGGAGGCTTGTCCGCGCATGCACAGGTTATTGGATTTCATCAGAAAACAGAGGCACGATACCGCTTTTTCTTCCAGTCCCGCTTACTGCACGCCGTGCTCTCCTTCGTTTGTACCATTGTGTTCTGGAAACCGTTGCAGTTCCTTCTGATGGATGCGGAACCAAGCTTTCTCTTTCTTCCGACGGACCAAACATCCAACGCTAACTCGCTATTCACAGCTCCGATGAACGGCAGTTCGGTTTGGGGGTTATGGGGAGTTACCCTTGTTCAATTGCTGCTTCTCCTCTTCGCCCTGCTGATCGTCTCAACCTTCGTAAGCATTTTCCGAAAAAGAGCTCGTTAGGCCTGTTTCAAAGGCGGTTCAAAGGCGGATCTAAAGGCGGTTTCAAAAGCGGTTCAATGACGGTTCAAAGGCTGGTTCAATGACGGCTCCTAAGTTAACGGATACTTTTTTTGCAGCGCTTCTTCCACTTCAGGAGGAACTAAATCCACAACAGGCCCATGAAAGCGAGCGATTTCTTTGACGATGCTCGAGCTCAAGTAGGAATACTGGGGCTTCGATGTCATAAAGAAAGTCTCCACATCCGAGTTAAGCTTGTGATTCGTGGACGCCATCTGCAGTTCGTATTCAAAATCAGAAACGGCCCGAAGACCGCGCACAATGAGGCGCACATTTCGGGATTTCATATAATTTACCATTAAGTCTCGAAACCCGTCTACTTCTACATTCGGCAGATCCTTCGTGACTTTGCGGATAAGCTCTATTCTTTCTTCCAACGTGAACAAAGGGTTCTTGGACGTGTTATTAAGTACTGCAACAATGAGCTTATCGAACACCTTCGCTGCTCTATGTATAATATCAAGGTGGCCATATGTCACCGGGTCAAAGCTTCCCGGGTATACGGCTATGGTACTGCCGTGTTCTTGTTTCATCCTGATGTCCTCTCCTTTAATCGCCTATTCATCTACGGACTGTTTATAAATCGTTACAGCGGTATCTCCGTAGTCGGCTCTTCTCTGTTGTCTAAATCCGCCAATAACGTCTTCCAGAACATCCTTCGCATCGTGTTCCACAACAATCGTGGTATTCGCATCGACGATGGTGTGCGCTTCCATACTGCTTATCAGCTCCACAATCACTTTCATTTTATATGGAGGATCTAGAAAAACAAGCTGGAACTGCTGCTGCCTCTTAGCTAATGCTTTCAGTGCCCGAGCGGCATCTGTTCTGTAAACCTCAGCCTGATCTTTAAGACCGGCCGCTTGCAAATTATGCTGGATCGTGTCGATGCTTTTCTTCTCGATATCAATGAAGACCGCTTTATCCATCCCGCGGCTCAGAGCCTCGATGCCCAGTCCGCCGGTTCCTGCGAACAGGTCGAGTACCTGTCCTCCTTCAAAATACGGACCGATCATACTGAAGATCGCTTCTTTCACTTTATCCGTTGTCGGTCGCGTGCTGATACCGGGTACCGCCTTTAGCGACCTGCCTTTGGCAGTGCCTGAAATCACTCTCATCTTGCGTTATTTCCCTTCTGGCTGGCTCATTCTTTTGCTATCGTACCACAAGCACTATTCTGACACAAAAATTTTGTGTCTGCCATGTATAATTTTCCTGTAAAACGGTCATCCTTGAACTATCGACATCAGAGAATGTCGTAGACAACCGCGGAGAAGACTTACGTTTCCCCATAAGCTCTTCGTCCGGTTTCTCCTCTCCCATGAGACGGCCTGTAAAAGGGCCGTCGTTATTATTTTATGGGATAGTTTTGTGAAACCCTTATGGAATAAGGGATTCAGATTGCATTTAGTTAAAAAGAAAGTGATGTAATAAAACACTAGTAATTTCGATGGCGACCATTTGGCGACCAAATACAAAAGATCGATCGATAAATACATACATACAACAATTCATTGCAAACTCAAGCTTCCATTCTCAAATAACAATATTACATAAACATCTCCAAATAACCGAATTCTTTTGTATATATAATGTAGGTAAAAAACCATAGGTAATTCACACCTTTTACAACTCCAAAGATTGTTTAAAAGATAAAATGAATCTATAGATACGTTATACAATAAATAGTAATATTAATTTAAACCGAGAAGCAGATGTTGAAGAAGCCTCGTTCGGAAGACCATGAGTCTTCTTTTATGATCTGTCCTACATCATCTTAATCCATACCATACACTTCTTCAGTATGACTCAACACTGAAACTGTTTCACTATGTCCCTTTTGTCATCCCCTAAACTATAATCTCTCAAAGACCGCAATCGGAATTATACTGGTCACAACCCTCCGGTTGGAACAGCGTTAGCCACTTAGACGAGACTGAAAAGACAATCAGTTATTGTAGATCAGAAGTACTTCTCGTTTGAAATCCTCATACATTTCAAATGCTTCTTGTAGTATTTCCTCTAAATCATTATAATTACGAAAAACAGGTTTACTTACCTTATCCTCGTCTTTTTCATCAAGTAGCAGCTTTAACACTCCCCATGGACCACCTGTACCGGACTGCAATTCATTGTTTATCCATACAGCCCAAATAAATTCCACAACTCCATATTTAAGCGATATATTAAATTGTAG